>NVSO02000034.1 GCA_002401305.2 Rhodobiaceae bacterium
CGGACCAAGTGGGATGATCGTGACAGCAACAAAATCTCTGAGGTCGCCCAATAGGTTGATCAGCAATATGCCCCCAAGCAGCGCCTCAAAGGTGGGATGAATTAGGTACAACGAATGTCAGAAGCTATGCCAGAACAAAACGACCAAGGCCAAGATCACATGACCATGCAGGTGATGAAGGCTGTGCCACGCATTACGGTGGATGTATTCTGTGATGTTCCCCAAACAGCTCAGGTCATTCAACGTGCCAGCGAAGATCGCCGTTTGGCTAAAGCCCATGTTAGCGTGCACCCCGGTGGGATTATCGCAGCCGTCACCCATTTCAGGGAAGCGGCTACCCCCAATTTGATCATTGTAGAATCTGCTCTGTCGGGCGAGGAACTTTTTGGTGAACTGGGAGCGTTGGCCCAAGTGTGCGACGCGGGTACAAAAGTCATCATCATCGGTCACCTCAATGATGTGTCTCTCTACCGCGAAATGATCCGCCAAGGTGTAAATGAATATCTCGTGGCCCCTCTGGCGCCGATGCAAATTGTCGAAGCCATCAGTCGGCTTTACGTGGATCCTGATGCCCCACCAATTGGGCGCTCTGTCGCCTTCATCGGCGCGCGCGGTGGTGTCGGCTCTTCCACAATTGCCCACAATGTCGGCTGGTGTGTATCAGAGAACATGCGCGAAGACGCAACGATCGTGGATATGGACATTTCGTTCGGCACGGTGGGCCTCGATTTCAACCAAGACCCCGTGCAGGGAATTGCCGATGCGCTTCAGCAACCAGAACGCCTTGATGATGTGTTGCTAGACCGCCTGTTGGTCAAATGCACAGATCGGCTATCGTTGTTTACAGCCCCCGCGATGCTGGACAAAGACACAGAGATGGACGCCGATACCTGCGAATCCGTCATCGAAGTTGTACGCGAAAGTTGCCCCTGTGTGATCGTCGATATTCCTCATGTCTGGACACCTTGGAGCAAACGTCTGTTGGCAAATGCCGATGAAATTGTGATCACCGCTAGTCCCGATTTGGCCAGTTTGCGCAATACGAAAAACTTGGTCGATACGCTTAAGAAAATGCGGGAGAACGACGCACCGCCCCATGTGGTCCTGAACCAAATCGGCGTGCCTAAGCGTCCAGAAATTCCGGAGAAGGATTTCTCCGAAGCCATTGAACTGGAGTTGGCGCTCACCATTCCCTTTATACCAGCTCTCTTTGGAGCGGCCGCGAATAATGGGCAAATGATTGATGAAGTTGACGGCAAAAGTAAAGCGGCCAATGGCCTGTTGCATTTAGCCAGTCTGGTGACCGGTCGCCAAGTGCCTGCAAAAAAGGGTGGCTCGCTGCTGCCTTTCCTTAGCAAGCTTGGTGGAAAGAAATAAGGGATAGTATCTAGTGTTTGGACGTCGTCACGACAGTCAGTCCGGTGCCACTCAAGCGCCACCACCTCCGCCAGCGCCCAAGGCGCAGGCCAGTGCACCTGCGTCTGCGCCAACTTCAAAACCCAAGCCTAAGGCGCAGCCGACAACGGATTTGCCAAGCGTTGCGCCAGCCCGCGCGTCAGGAGCAGATGCCCACAAATCGCCGGAATATTATACGATTAAGTCGACCATCTTTAATGCTCTTATTGATACGATTGACCTGACCCAACTTGCCCAGTTGGATACAGAAAGTGCGCGAGAAGAAATTCGTGACATCGTCAGTGAGATTATTTCAATCAAAAACGTTGTCATGTCTATCGCAGAGCAAGAAGGTTTGCTCCAAGACATTTGCAATGATGTCTTGGGGTATGGCCCGCTTGAGCCGTTGCTCGCGCGCGATGATATTTCAGACATCATGGTCAATGGAGCGGGAACAACCTTCATTGAGGTCAACGGTAAGGTCGAAGAAACCAACGTCCGTTTCCGAGACAATTCCCAATTGCTCAATATCTGTCAGCGCATTGTGAGTCAGGTTGGGCGGCGGGTAGATGAATCCAGTCCAATTTGTGACGCGCGTTTGCCAGATGGCAGCCGGGTCAATGTGATTGCGCCGCCCTTGGCAATTGATGGCGCAGCCCTGACCATTCGGAAATTCCGCAAAGACAAATTGACGATGCAAGATCTCGTGAAATTTGGCTCAATTTCGCCTGCAGGGGCAACAATTCTGGGCATTGTGGGGAATGTTCGCTGCAATGTATTGATTTCTGGGGGGACAGGTTCGGGTAAAACAACCCTCCTTAATTGCATGACCGGCTTCATCGATTTGGATGAGCGCGTGATTACCTGCGAGGATGCTGCTGAGCTTCAACTCCAACAGCCCCATGTGGTGCGGTTGGAAACACGTCCCCCTAATTTGGAAGGCTCGGGCGAAATCACCATGCGTGATCTTGTCAAAAACTGTCTACGTATGCGCCCAGAACGTATCATCGTGGGTGAGGTGCGTGGCTCTGAAGCATTTGATTTGCTGCAAGCCATGAACACCGGCCATGATGGATCGATGGGAACATTGCACGCCAACTCTCCGCGTGAGGCGCTCAGCCGTCTCGAAGCAATGATCACAATGGGCGGTTATGGGCTTCCCTCAAGAACCATCCGCGAAATGATTGTGGGCTCAATCGACATCATCATTCAGGCCGCGCGTCTGCGCGATGGCTCCCGCCGTATCACTCATATTACTGAAGTGTTAGGGACAGAGGGAGAAGTGATTACGACTCAAGATCTCTTCTTGTATGAAATTGAAGGCGAGGACGAAAACGGGCGTCTTCTCGGCAGCCACAAATCGACGGGCATTGCACGGCCTGCTTTTTGGGACAAAGCAAAATATTACAACAAACATCGTGAGCTTTCCGAAGCGCTAGATCAGGCGCAGGAGTAGGGCAATGGATCAAGAAACATTTCTCATCATCACTCTGGCCGTTCTAGCGGCCATCGCGGTCGCGGGTATTGGCTGGGTGTTGGCCGGTTTGAAAAAATCACCGGTTGATAAGCGCATGGCGCAAATGTCATCGGGGAACACCCGCACAAAACGTGCCGCACGTAATTTGGAAACCGAAAGCGGCAATCGGCGCAAGCAGGTTGAAGATACACTTTCAGAACTAGAGCGCCGTCAAAAAGAAGAAAAGGCCAAGCTTACACTTCGGCTGAGATTAGACCGTGCCGGTTCAAAAATGGAAGAAAAGTCATTCTACATTCTAAGCGCGGTGCTTGGGTTTCTCGTCCTTGGCATAAGCCTTCTCTTTGGGGCGCCGCCAGCTGCATCGGTCCTGGGTAGCTTTGCCGCGGGCTTTGGCTTGCCCCGTTGGATTGTAAATTTCATGATCACCCGTCGCCAAAAGGCATTCACTGAAGAATTTGCAAACTCCGTGGATGTCATCGTGCGCGGTATCAAGTCGGGTCTGCCTGTAAATGATTGTTTGCGCATTATCGCAACGGAGAGTTCAGAGCCCGTCCGCGGTGAATTTGCAGAATTGGTTGAGAGTTTAAAGCTAGGTATCTCCATGTCCCAAGCGCTCTCCCGGATTTTTGAGCGCATGCCGTTGGCGGAAGTAAACTTCTTCATGATCGTCATGGTCATTCAACAGCAAACCGGTGGTAACTTGTCCGAAGCGTTGGGCAATCTGTCTAAAGTGTTGCGCGACCGTAAGAAGATGCGCGGGAAAATCCAAGCCATGTCGCAAGAGGCGAAGTCTTCTGCCGCTATTATTGGGGCATTGCCGCCCGGTGTGATGGCGATGATTACGTTTACGTCGCCGGAATACATGAGCCTTTTATATACGACGACGACTGGGACGTTGATCATCGCGGGCGGTCTTAGGTGGATGTTCATCGGTATTCTGGTCATGCGCAAAATGATCAACTTCCAATTCTAATAAGGTAAGACGTAATGCTTGAAAGCCTTGTAAGGGTAGAAAATGTAGTCATGATCCTGGCAGCTCTCGCTGCATTCGGGACGATTGTGACATTGGCTTTGCCGTATCTTGCAACCGACAAACTTGGTAATCGCATGAAGTCGGTTGGGGTTGAACGGGAAGTGTTGCGTCAGAAACATCGGGAAGATTTGGCAAAGGAACGCTCTGCCAATTTGCGCCAACGCCCAGAGGGCTTGGTCAAGCAGGTCGTCGATCGCTTTAATTTGCTGCAATATATGGAAGGCGAAGCCGTACGCGGAAAATTGAAGATGGCTGGTTTTCGCGGCGAAGCACCAGTCTACACCTTCATGTTCTTCCGCTTTGTTTTGCCATTCATCGTATTCGCTTTCACCTTGTTCTATCTTTTTGTCGTGAACGACTTTGGCTTGGAAACACCCGCCAAAATTGCAGCATCCTTCGGCGGTGGCTTCTTGGGTTTCTACATGCCCAACGTCTTTCTACAGAATATCATTCAACGACGCCAAGATTCGATTAAGGCTGCTTTTCCAGACGCGCTTGACCTCCTATTGATCTGCGTGGAAGCGGGCATGTCCGTTGAGGCTGCCTTTAAAAAGGTGGCGGAGGAAATCGGAAGCCAGTCCATTGAACTTGCCGAGGAATTCAGCCTGACAACCGCTGAGCTGTCCTATCTCCAAGAGCGCCGGACGGCGTATGACAATCTGGCAGCGCGTACGGGCTTGCCCGGTGTGAAAGCTGTTGTGATGAGCTTGACCCAGGCAGAGCGTTACGGAACGCCCTTGGGGCAGGCTTTGCGTGTGATGGCCCAAGAAAATCGGGATATGAGAATGGCTGAGGCTGAGAAAAAAGCAGCTGGCTTGCCGCCCAAATTGACCGTGCCAATGATCGTCTTCTTTCTCCCGGTTCTCTTTGCCGTGATTTTGGGACCCGCCGTAATCCAACTCACCGGCTAATTGGTCTGGCGGGAATGTCCGCTCACTCCACTAGGCCGCGTGTGGGTCAACGGGGAAGCAGTCGCTGCTCCAGACGATTGATTTCATGACTTGGTACGTCGGAGCTTTGTGCCCGGTGGATTGCCGTTTCGCGCAGCATGTTGATCAGCTCCTGCTTTTGGTGCATATCGCATGTTCGCTCAATAACCGATGCGAGCATCCGAAAAAGACTACCGATATCTCCCGCGCCTTTTGTCAGCCATTGGCCGTGTGCAATCAGTTCGTCGGCCTGTGCAGCAGACGCCTCAAAAGTAGCCATCATATTGGATCGGATTGTGTCGGTCTCTGCCTCTGTCATGGCGCCGGGATATTGGGCGATGGCCACCAGCAGGGCGGCAGCAGCTTCTCGCGGATCTTCAACAGTGTCCAAAATATTTTTGCCTGCTTGTCGCTTCCAGGCGAGGCCACGGAAAAACCCATGCGCATCTCTGGCAATTTCACCAGCACCGCGCGCCACGTCAGTTGCCTGTTTAAGGCGCCGAACAATCACCAGAATAATCGCTGCGGCACTTAGCAGCCCTAAGAGGATATGCATGGGGAAACTCCCGACCCGTAAAGAGATCAACATCCAATACCAAATCCCGGCGTCGCGCAATAGAAGTTTTAGGATAGCGGGGAGGGGGTGTTTGGGGTCAGGCTTTACGTCTATCTGCACAAACAAAAGCCCCAGCGCATGTGCCGGGGCTTTATGTATATGTTTAACCTATTGGTCGGAGCGTTTAAAACGTCTCGTCAGCAATAGGAGCATCCAATTGTTCCATCTGCTTCCACAAGGCAGGTTGTACCAACATGGCTTTCAGATAGGAGATGTTGTTACTGGCAACAGCCGGGGGCAGGTCGGCACGGGCAAGCCGCTCAGCTTCCCCAAAATTACCCTGAAGACTAAGCACCAAAGAGAGGTTTTGTCGGGCATGTGCACCCGCAGCAGGGTCAGACACCGCTTTGCGCAATGTCAGCTCAGCAATATCAAGATCACCGACGAGCGCTTGACTTAACCCCTTGTTGGAAAGCACTTTGGAGTTGTTTGGTGAAAGAGTGAGTGCTTGGTCGTAGTTGAGCAGTGCTTCTTCATGTTTGCCAATTTGGTCCAGAGCAACCCCAAGGGCTGAAAACAAAGACCAATCATTTGGGCGAGCACTTGAGGCTTTACTCAAAATGTGAACCGCTTGATCTGATTTCCCAACAGACGTCAGCAATTTGCCGTATTCCGCCAACACATCTGTATTGGAGCTGTGGAGCAGGACGGCGCGTTGCAGTACCGAATGAGCTTGAGCTTTTGAACCGATTTGACGAAGGGCGCGGCCATATTTGGCAGCAGCTTCTGCGCTCTCAGGATCTTGCTCATACTGCGAGCCCCAATAGGCCGCCATTGCGACCATATCTTGCGGTCGGTTTGAATGAACCGGTGCATAAGAGGCTTTCGCCGCACTCATGCCTCCAAAGAGAGGCTTGCCATTTGGAAGCGTCATGCAGCCAGTCAGGCCCAAAGCGATCAAAGCAATACCCACGCTTTGCTTTACCAAACGGCGTGTGGGGGACGAGCTCCCTTTCGGCGTACCATAGGGTCTGCCAGAGGGGGCGCTTGAGAGCCCATTAAGGAGCGTTGTTTTGCAAGACTGGTCTTTAAGCGCAATCATAGCGTCCATCCACTTGTGAAGATCATTTTGTCCATCCTGAGCGACAGAGATCAAGAAAGCCTTAAATGTAAAATCTGTCTTAAATCACGCCCAAGTGGACGAATTTGGGGGCCAAATGGTGCAAATCAGCTTAGAAGTAGAACGGAGAAGAACCGCGTTCACGAACAATGAACACGATACAGATAGTCTTCTCCCACGCCTCATTTCCCACGCCTCATTTGAAGGAACACCGTGCTGATGCTCGACAAAGTGGAACAAATGGTAAAATGGATCTTTGTCCGGTTTGGCAAAGTGGGCATTGAGCGGTTTGTCTACACGAGTTTGGGGCTTTTTGTATTTGGCCTATTAGGCGTTGGCTTGATGCGGGCCAATACGCCGTTAACAGACGAAGGCCAGCGCGCCACCTTTTTCCAAATTGGCACCGGCTCCACCAGCGGCACCTATTTCTCCATTGGTGAAATGCTCGCGGCCATGATCAGCAGGCCACCCGGCTCAGAACCGTGTGTGGCGGGAGGTCATTGTGGGGTCGCAGGTATCGTCGCCATTGCTAAAAGTTCAGCAGGGTCCGTCGCCAATGTCCGCAGCTTAGGCTCAAAGCGGTTTGATTCCGCGCTGATCCAAGCAGACGTCCTCGATGCGGCGGCCAGTGGCATTGGCATTTTTAAGCGTGACGGCAAAGCAACAGAACTTCGGGTCATCGCCAACCTGTTCCCCGATGCCGTCCACCTTGTTGTGGCCGCTGAAAGTGGCATTGAAACCATTGGTGATCTTAAGGGCAAACGCATCTCTATTGGGTCACCGGGTTCAGGCACGCGCGCCAATGCTTTGGCCATTTTGAAGGCGATAAAACTATCGCACCGCAAAGCCTTGATCGTTGAGGAAAACGCTTCCCGCTCAGCAGAGCTTTTGCTCGCAGGCGAAGTGGATGCCTTTTTCCTCACAACCGGTGCCCCCGCGCGCATTATAGAGGATCTCGCCATCCGTAAGATCGCCCATGTCATCTCCATTGAGGGAGAGGCCATTGACCGCCTGCGCATTGAGCAAAACTTTTTTGACGCGGTGACCATTGAAGCTGGCACCTATCCAGGCTCCGGCGAGGTACATACTTTGGCCGTTGGGGCGTTGTGGGTGACCCGCGCCGATCAGCCCGACGAGTTGATCTACCAGATCACCCGCGCCCTTTTTGCCCCCAATAACCACTCAATGTTGACGAGTGGCCACCCCAAAGGGCGGTTCATAAACGCCGCCAGTGCCGTGCGCGGCGTGCCCATTTTGCTGCACCCCGGCGCGGAACAATATTACTTTCAAGCCGGTATCCTAGAAGAATAGAGACTATTTGGGCTCTTTGATGACCGCCTGCGCTGCAATGGTTTTTTCCCCATTGAAAGTCAGCGTGGGAGAGCCATAGAGTTGATACCCATCATCAAGGGCTGCACTAATGCGCTCGCAAAATGAACGGTCGTCAGGTCCTGTGATAAAACGATAACGAAGGTCAGACATATTGGTTCCTTAAGGTAGGGCCGCAGGTGCCGCAGACAAAAATTGCGCCCAAGCACTCGCATCTGTAAGCTCTGAGCATACGTCATTCATATGCCCCTCCAAAAGCGAATACAAGTAAGAGGCCCCCGTGCAAGAAATCTTCACAGCAAATAATTCAGAGACGGCCACACCAATCTGGGCAGTGACACCCGCAGCCCTTGAAAGCTGGGAAGTGGAACACGCAGGGCATTTGGCCGCGTGGGTCACAACCAGCAACTTCAAGGCTGAACCGGGCCGTGTATTGCTGTTGCCCAACTCCTCAGGCGGGGTTGAAGGTGTTTTGCTCGGGCTGGGCACGGGCGATGATCCGTTTCTCTTCGGCGCGCTGCTCAATGTGCTGCCTTTGGGGGATTACCGCTTGGCAGATTGCGCCGATGTGGACTTAGGCCTCGCGACACTTGGCTGGGCGATGGGCGCTTACCGTTTCGACCGCTACATTACCAAAGGCGAAGAGGGTAAAGAATGCGCACGCCTTGTCTTGCCCGCGGGTGTGGACGGCGATGAAACGTCTCGTCTGGCCCAAGCAATCTTCTACGTCCGCGATTTGGTCAATACGCCAGCCGCCGACATGGGCCCCTATGAGCTAGAGCAAGAAGTGCGCACCCTAGCCGCCGCACACCAAGCCGACGTCACCGTCATCGAAGGCGACGATTTGCTAGATCAAAACTACCCCATGGTTCACGCTGTGGGCCGGGCAGCAGCTCTTGAAGCTGCTCCTCGCATGATCGATCTGCGATGGGGGACGACAGGCCCGAAAATCACTCTAGTGGGGAAGGGCGTCTGCTTCGATACCGGCGGTCTCAACATCAAGACCGGCAATTATATGTCGATCATGAAAAAGGATATGGGCGGTGCTGCCCACGTCATGGCTTTGGGCCAATTGATCATGGGGGCAAACTTGCCGTGCCAATTGCGCATTCTCATCCCAGCTGTTGAAAACGCCATCGACGGCAATGCCTTCCGTCCCGGCGACGTGTTGGAGAGCCGCAAAGGCCTCACCGTTGAAATCAGCAACACCGATGCGGAGGGCCGTTTGGTTCTGGGCGACGCATTGACGGAAGCCGACAGCGAAGCGCCTGATCTGCTCATCGACATGGCAACGCTCACAGGTGCTGCCCGAGTGGCCTTAGGCCCTCACTTGCCACCGTTTTTCACCGATGATGAAAAATTGGCAACAAGCCTTTCCCAAGCCGCCAAGCAGGTAAGTGATCCCCTATGGCGTTTGCCATTATGGAATGGATATGACGCCATGCTGGACAGCAAAATTGCCAACGTCAATCACGCCGCCGAAAGCCCCTTTGCAGGCTCCATCACTGCCGCACTCTTTTTGCGTCGGTTTGTCGAAGAGGCTAAATCGTGGGTGCACCTGGATGTTTATGCCTGGAACCCAGCGCCGCGTGCCGGTCGCCCGGTTGGCGGCGAAGCCCAAACCATCCGCGCGCTCTTTGAAGTAATCAAAACCCGCTGTGCTAACTAAACCACGCTGGATCACGAGATTTAGCCCTTACATCAAGTGCATTGCTCATTTGCCCACTCTTCGCTAGGATAATACGCAACCGAAACGTTTTCGACCGAGGAACGGAATTATGGAGCTGAAGCCGCTTGAAGCGCTCAAGCTCTGGCATGATGTCGAGCTAGACTTGGTGCGAGACAATCGTCCCGATCTTTCATTGCGTCAGATTGTGATTTTGCTCACCGTCTATCTTGAGCCGCCGCCCCACACGGTGCGCGGCCTGGCCAAGAAACTCGAAATTTCCAAACCCGCGATCACCCGTGCTCTTGATACGATGGGCCGTTTGGATCTGCTCAAACGAAAACGCGATGAGAGTGACAAGCGTAACGTTCTCATTCAGCGTACTGTGACAGGCTCGGTCTATCTGACCGACTTGGCCGACAGCGTGATCAACCGCGCTCGCGAGATTGGACCAAATGACCCGGTGCGATCCAAGACCTCTGAGACCGCAGACACGCCTTCATAACCAGACAATATAGGGAGAGTGCAGATCATGACAGACACCCCGCAGTCAACTCGGTTAGACCCTCGGCTTAATCCCTATCGGGCCGACCTGGCGGCTAATCATCTGCGTGGAGAAGTCGATGCACCCAAATTTGCGCCCGGCAAAGACTTTCAAATCATCGCGCCGGTCACACCGTTGACAAAAGGCCCGTCAGACCCCGCACCCATCGAAACACAGCTTCTGTTTGGCGAAGTGTTCCGGGTCTATGATGAGGGCGCTGGTTGGGCATGGGGGCAAGCAGCCCGTGATGACTACGTCGGCTATGTGGCCCGCTCGGCCTTAACACCCGCACCGGTGCTGCATACGCACACCGTGGCGGCCTTGCGCACATTCGTCTATTCCCAACCCGACATTAAACGCCGCCCCCTCATGTCACTTTCGATGAATGCACGCGTTGCGGTCACTGCCGCGCGCGGGGTTTTCAGTCAGCTCTCCAATAGTGGTTGGATTTTTACTGATCATCTGGCCTCGACTGAGGAGAAGGAAAAAGATTTTGTGGCCGTGGCCGAACGGTTCATCGGCGTGCCTTATCTGTGGGGAGGGCGTGAAAGTCTTGGGCTGGATTGTTCAGCTCTTGTACAAACAGCCCTAGAGCGCGCTGGGTTTCATGCGCTGCGCGATACCGATATGCAAGAAGCCACCCTAGGCGAGCCCTTGCCAGCTCCCTTTGATCTGACATCACTGCAGCGTGGCGATCTGATCTTCTGGAAAGGTCATGTTGGCATCATGCAGGATGGCGAAAGACTACTGCACGCGAACGCCACGCACATGTGCACAGCCTCAGAACCTTTTCTAGAGGCCGTTGCCCGCATCGCAAAGTCGGATGGCGACATCACAAGCATTCGCCGTTTGCCCAGCCTAGGCGCTTAACTAAAAATGGCGCTTAACTAAAAATGGTGCCTAACTAATACAGCACTTAGGTGGACACGGCATCTTCAGGACGTGTTTCTAAATCAAAGGCCGCCGCCATCAGTGCTTTGGTATAGGCGGTGCGCGGTGCATCAAAGATTTGCTCCGCGGGTCCTTCCTCAACCACACGCCCATCCTTCATCACCAACACATGATCGGCCAAGGCACGCACCACTTTCAGGTCGTGGCTGATAAAGAGATATGCGAGATTGTGTTTCTTCTGGAGGTCGCGCAACAGGTCCACAATTTGGGCTTGCACGGACATATCCAGAGCGCTTGTCGGCTCGTCCAGCATGACAAAGCGAGGATTGAGCACCATCGCGCGCGCAATCGCTATGCGCTGGCGCTGCCCACCGGAAAACTCATGCGGATAACGATCTTGCGCGTTCGGATCAAGCCCCACTTCGTGCAGTGCGTTGCCCACCAGAATCCGTCGTTCGTCGTAATCAAGCTTGGTCCCTTGAACAAGCAAACCCTCTTCGACAATTTGGCCAATAGAAAGGCGCGGGGAGAGTGACCCAAAGGGATCTTGAAAAACGACCTGCATCCGCGTGCGCAAGGGGCGCATCTGCGAGGAATTGAGGTCCTGAATTTGACGGTTTTCGAATTGGATTTCCCCTTCGCTTGAAATCAAACGCAACAGGGCAAGGCCAAGCGTTGTTTTGCCAGATCCAGACTCGCCCACAACGCCGACCGTCTGGCCTTCGCGCACACGAATATCAATGCCGTCCACAGCCTTCACGTGGTCAACCGTTCGGCGCATCAAGCCCTTTTTAATGGGAAACCAAACCCGCAATTGATCAGCCCGCATCACCGTCGCGGCACCTTCTTTGACGACCGGAGGCGTCCCCTTGGGCTCAGCGGCAAGTAGATGTTGGGTATAAGCATGCTTCGGGTCGGAGAAAATCTGTTGGGTCGGGCCTTCTTCCACAACCTCACCGTCCGTCATGACATAAATGCGGTCTGCCATTTTGCGCACGATGCCCAAGTCATGAGTGATCAAGAGCAACGCCATGCCCATCTCAGCTTGGAGGTCTTTGAGCAGCTCAAGAATTTGTGCCTGCACGGTCACGTCTAGCGCCGTGGTTGGCTCGTCGGCAATCAGCAAGTCAGGCTCATTGGCCAGCGCCATCGCAATCATCACCCGTTGGCGTTGCCCGCCCGAAAGCTGGTGGGGATAGGCATCAAGTCGATTTGCCGCGTTTTGGAGCCCCACCTTTTTGAGCAATTCAAGCACTCGAACGCGGGCAGCTTCCGGCCGCAATCCATTGTGCTTGATGAGAACTTCACCCACTTGTTTCTCAATGGAATGCAGCGGGTTTAGGGACGTCATGGGTTCTTGGAAAACCATCGAAATGCGGTTGCCGCGAATGCGTTGAAGTTCTTTCGGTTTTGCCTTCATCAAGTCTTGCCCATCGAACAAAACTTCGCCTGCCGGATGGTACGCTTGCGGGTAGGGAAGCAGTTGCAAAATCGAAAGCGCGCTCACGGATTTCCCAGAACCAGATTCTCCCACAAGGGCAACAGTTTCACCCTTGGAAATAGAGATGTTGATGCCTTTAACCGCCAGCACATCAGCGTCGGGTCCGCGAAAGCTCACCTGCAAATTGCGCAGTTCTAACAGCGGTGTATCTTGTGTGAGAGTGCTCATCGCAGCGTTTTCCTTGGATCAAACGCATCCCGCACTGCTTCGCCGATAAAGACCAACAAAGACAGCATGATTGCAATGGTGAAGAAACCGGAGAACCCAAGCCATGGGGCTTGCAAATTCGCCTTACCTTGTTTGAGCAATTCACCCAAAGAGGCCGAGCCCGGCGGCAAGCCGAACCCTAGAAAATCAAGAGACGTTAGGGTGGTAATCGAGGCATTCAAAATAAAGGGCAGCATCGTCAGCGTGGCGACCATGGCATTGGGCAGCAAGTGCTTATGCATGATCGTAATGTTGCCAACCCCCAACGCTCGCGCGGCTTTGACATATTCAAAGTTACGGGCCCGCAAAAACTCCGCCCGTACAACGCCCACAAGCGCCACCCAACTAAAGAGCAACATAATGCCCAGCAAAATCCAGAACGTCGGTTCGAAGATGGCGGCAATAATGATGAGCAAATAGAGGGCGGGAACCGAGTTCCAAACTTCAATGAAGCGCTGGAAGATGAGATCAACCCAGCCCCCAAAATAGCCTTGTACAGCCCCTGCAGCCACCCCAATGATGGAGGAGAAGAAGGCAAGGATCAGCCCAAACATAATCGAAATACGAAAGCCATAAATCAATCGGGCGACGACATCGCGCCCCTGATCATCCGTCCCCAACCAATTGTCGCTGGTCGGCGCAGAAGGGGCAGGGGTCGGCAGGTCAGTCTGAATAGTGTCGTATGAAAAAGGAACGAGCGGCCAAATCATCCAGCCATCGGCTTTCTCAATCAGCTCTTGCACGTAGGGGTCGGTGTAATCGGCTTCCGTCAGGTACTCGCCCCCAAAATCAACTTCCGAATAGAAGCTGGTGATGGGCATGTAGAGCTCGCCTTTAAACGAGATCAGCAACGGTTTGTCGTTGGCCAGCACAGGGGCCAGCAATGAAATGACAAACAGCACCATGAAAATCCATAACGAATAGAAC
>NVSO02000035.1 GCA_002401305.2 Rhodobiaceae bacterium
ATGATTGGCTCACACCAATTGTGTTCACGCCGCTGGGTATGGGAACAATACGACCAACTCATTCAAGGCAACACCAAACAAGGCCCCGGCGGCGACGCTGCTGTGGTCCGCGTTGACGGCCATGAGAAAAAAGGCCTCGCCTTTGCCCTAGACGTGACACCGCGCTACTGCGTGGCAGACCCGATTGAAGGCGGCAAGCAAGCCGTTGCTGAGTGCTGGCGCAACCTAACAGCGACTGGCTCCCTGCCGCTTGCAGCAACCGACAACCTCAACTTCGGCAACCCCGAAAAGCCTGACATCATGGGCCAGCTCGTAGGCTGTATCGAAGGTATCGGCGAAGCTTGTTTGGCATTGGATTTCCCAATCGTGTCGGGCAACGTCTCTCTGTACAATGAGACCAACGGCCAAGGCATTTTGCCAACACCGGCTATCGGCGGCGTAGGCCTGCTCGACGACATTAACAAGTCTATGACCATCTCCTTCAAACAAGCTGGCGACGCTGTCATCGTGATCGGCGACACAGCTGGCCACTTGGGCTGCTCCACCTACCTACGCGACGTATTAGGCCGCAATGAAGGCACACCGCCGACCGTTGATCTAGTCGCTGAAAAAGCACACGGCACTTTCGTTCGGAACGCCATTCTGGCAGGTCGCCTCACAGCCACCCATGACATCTCAGATGGTGGATTGCTGGTTGCATTGGCCAAAATGGCAATTGCCGGCCAAATGGGGGCCACTATCACCCCAGACGCCGCCGTACCGCTTCATGGCTGGGCCTTTGGTGAAGACCAAGCCCGTTACATCGTCACTCTTCCCGCCCAAGCCGCAGAAGCCTTCTTGGCCGACGCAAAGGCAGCCGGTGTGCCCGCCAGCCAAATTGGCCAAACCGCACAAGGGGATTTGAAACTTGAGGGTTCAAGCACCATATCCTTGGAAAGCCTGACACAGGCCTACGAAGGCTGGTTCCCAACCTATATGGCGGCACCAGACATCAACGAATAAAGATCTCGAAAAACGAGCAAAATAGGCCCAATTGCGCTATAATTGGGCCTAACACCGACCAAATGGAGAATACCTATGGCAATGGCCGCCGGCGAAATTGAACGGATGATCAAAGAAGCCCTCCCCGACGCGATTATTGAAATTCGCGACTTGGCAGGCGACGGCGATCACTATTCAGCCACGGTGATTTCTAAAGAATTTCAGGGCATAACCCGCGTGCAACAGCACCAGCTGGTTTACAAAGCCTTGAAAGGACAAATGGGCGGCGAATTGCACGCCCTTGCATTACAAACATCTGCCCCCGAAGCATAGCCCTCGAGGAAGACGCACGAACAAAACCTCAAAGGTCACGCCTAAGCATTTGAAGCCGGCGGGTAAGGAGACCAAAAAATATGAGCGATCCAGTAGTATTTGGCGAAATCAAAGCCAATCTTGAAGCAAACGACGTTGTCCTCTTTATGAAGGGCACCCCTGTTTTTCCACAATGCGGTTTTTCAAACACCGTCGTGCAAGTGCTGACCTATTTAGGCGTGCAGTTCAAAGGCGTAAACGTTCTGGAAAATGAGGACATTCGCAATGGCATCAAAGACTTTTCAGACTGGCCAACGATCCCACAGCTCTACGTAAAGGGCGAATTTGTGGGCGGCTGTGACATCATTCGTGAGATGTTTGAAAACGGCGAATTGCGCGAGTATTTCGCAGGTAAAGAGATCTCCATGGAAGCCGCTGTTGAATAACAGCCCAGCGCTTTGAGACATCAGATCAAGAAAAACCCGCGAAGATTGCTCTTCGCGGGTTTTTATATGCATCTGTGTGGGGCGAACCCCACTCCCTTAACGGGAGTAGAATTCAACAATCAGATTTGGTTCCATTTGCACTGCATACGGAATGTCCGCCAGGCTAGGAACAGCAATGATGCTGACGGTCATTTTGTCAGTGTCAATTTGCAGGTAATCCGGTGTGTCGCGCTCACCACTTGCAAGAGCATCAAGAACGATTGGGTGCTGTTTCATTTTCGCACGCACTTCAATCACATCACCAATCTTCACACGGTAGCTAGGAACAGTTACGCGCGTACCATTGACCAAAAGCTGGCCGTGGCTCACGAACTGACGTGCAGCAAAGATTGTTGGTGCAAATTTAGCGCGGTAGCAGATCGCATCCAAGCGGCGCTCTAGCAGACCCACAAGATTTTCACCTGTATCGCCTTTAATCCGTTCAGCTTCTTTATAAGTGCTTTTGAACTGCTTCTCAGTGATTTCGCCGTAGTGACCTTTCAGCTTCTGCTTAGCGCGCAGCTGAATACCGAAGTCAGACAATTTGCTCGCGCGACGCTGGCCATGTTGACCTGGGCCATATTCGCGGCGGTTTACCGGGGATTTAGCACGGCCCCAGATGTTTTCGCCCAAACGACGATCGATTTTATATTTGGACTGCATGCGTTTTGTCATCGCAGTTTCCTTTCAAAGGTAAGTTCAAGGAAACGCGCCCTCCTTTGCTTCAGTCTTATATTTCAAAGACTTAGGCCGACAGACAGGATGGGACACGAGGCCCATACTCTCACGGGAGCGTAATCAAGTTAGATAAATTAAGATGGTCAGATGACCAAACGGGCCGCAAGCGACCCGTCGTGGGCATGATTTACACCGCTATAAGGCCCATGTAAAGGATTCAAATAGGGCCCCAACATTAGGCAGCGCCCCAAATAGGACGCCAGCTTAAGGCTTCTTCTTACCCGGCCCGTCGGCGTCAAAGTCCCGGCCTTCAAACTCAGCCTTTGCCCGCCAATAAGCATGCTTAGTGAGCGATGTCACCATACCGCGCAACGTCCGAATTTCCTGCTCCGTCAATGTGGAACGATGGAAGATATTGCGCAGGTTACGCACCATCACAGGGCGCTTTTCAATCGGTCGCAGGAAACCAGCCTCATCCAGCTGCCCTTCCAAATGCTCAAAAAAGCCCAGTATCTCCTGCTTTTCAGCCAAAAGAGTGCCATTCAGCGGTAAGTCCACAGCCGGGGTCTGATCTGCCGCCTGATACCACTCATAACCCATCAGCAACACAGCTTGCGCCAAATTGAGCGACGTGAACCCCGGATTGAGCGGCACGCTCACCACGACATCCGCCAGAGCCACTTCATCATTCTTCAAACCCGTACGTTCTCGTCCAAACAATATGGCCGGTTTGCCCCCTTGAGCGATATGTTCGCGCAATTGCCGAGCCGCCTCATGGGGGGTGATCACTGTCTTGGTCATATCTCGGGGGCGCGCCGTGGTCGCCAAGACCAAAGTCTTGCCCTCAATCGCCTCTTCCGTGGTCGCGTGGATCACCGCATTGGCAATAACCGAATCAGCGCCTGCCGACGAAGACACCGCTTTGGGGTTCGGCCAGCCATCTCGCGGCGCCACAATGTGCATTTCCGTCAGCCCAAAATTAAGCATCGCACGCGCGGCTGTGCCTATATTTTCTCCCAATTGGGGCCCAACAAGCACCATGGCCGGGGCTGGATCCAAATTTTGCGCTGCGTCGCTCTTACGTTTATCTATCTGGGACATTTTCTGTGAATCATCATTCGTCAATAGGGGTCAAGAAAAGGCGGACCGCTGTTAAAATCCGACGTGGAATAAGGGATATGCTCCCTTTAATCAATCCGCGCAGGGTGTTATAGCTGCCCATAGCTTCACCGTCTCCCCTGCTTTTGAGTCGCAGGTAAGATGATTGCCCCCCTACCCGCTCCATGAGTGGCCATGTTAGCGTTTCGCTTAAACTATTGCTGTATATAAATGCAATGCAAGCGAACGCCATTCCGAAGAGATCAAGTACCCGAAGAGGTCAATAATATGTCTAAAATTAAGGTAGCAAATCCGATCGTCGAACTCGATGGCGATGAGATGACACGCATCATTTGGGATTTGATCAAAAAGAAACTGATC
>NVSO02000036.1 GCA_002401305.2 Rhodobiaceae bacterium
GCAATGGATAACGCACGTTTCATTTAATATTCCAATCAAGCAAGTGAACTAACTAATGTTGCTGGAAGGAATATGGCGGTTGGAGGCTGAACTTAATCTTGGATGATCGTTCAGACTGGGTTCATGCCCCTTAAACAGCACAAAGCCGAGGCACTGCCTCGGCTTTGTCTGTGTCATGTCTTGGGTGATTAAGCGCCTAGGCTGTATTCTCCGCCGAGCTCAATTGCCCTTTTGTAGGCGGGGCGGGCTTGCATACGCTCTAGATAATCTTTCAGATTTGAAAAATCTGCGAGTGCGTTCGTTGAATTTGCAGCTTCAAGGGCAAAGGTTATTTGTACGTCACAGGCGGTGAACTCTGTCCCTGCGAAATAAGGCTGATCGCTGAGCGCATTATTCATGTAGGTGAGATTGTTAGTGATCTCCCCAAAGATGCGCGGCCAAAGAGGGTCTGCTGCTTTGCCCAGACGACCCACGTAGAGAGCGAGCAGAAGGGGTAGCATGGCGGAGCCTTCCGCGTAGTGCATCCATTCTGTGTATTGAAGCGCTTGCGGCGTGCCTGCGGTTGGTTTGAGCTTGCCCTTGCCATAGGTGTCTGTGAGATATTCCAGAATAGCGCCGGATTCAGCGATTTTCACCGCATTGTCTTCCATCACGGGAGACTTGCCCAAAGGATGGACGTCGCGCAAAGCGTCTGGCGCGAGGTTGGTCTCTTTGTCGCGGAAATACTTGATGATTTCGTAGTCGACGCCGAGCTCTTCGAGCATCCAGAGAATGCGCTGGGAACGGGAATTGTTGAGGTGGTGAACTTTGATCATGTTGGATATCCTAAATAGATGATGTCCACACCATAATGCTCCTGTGGTCCTGAGCAAGCAGGAACGCGCTAAGGCGGCGTGAGAGCGCCCTCTGCTTGTTCACAATATTTTGTTTGGTATTTGTGCTGTGCGGTAACAGGACGTCAGCGCTTTTTATTGCGGGGATGCATTTTGGCATTCAATTTGTCAAAGGCCTTATCGATATTGGTTTTGGCCGTGGCCGTGACGCCGCCTTTTTCATATTGCTTCTTCACCAGCTCTTCCATGTGGCTGACAAGATTATCCACATTCTGATCTTCCGCACCTTCCTCACCAAATGAGTTTAGAAACCTGGCACTGAACTCAGAAGGGGGAGCCCGTTTTGCGGCTCCAAACAGATTGATCCACTTGTCGGTTCGGTGGCCTATGTGCATTAGATCATAAAATTGCTGGCCCGGTGTTTGTTTGCCGGTAATCAAGGCGTAGATGGCTAGAACGATGGAGAGGGGGCTTAGTAAGAGGTCCCGACCACCATCTAGCAAAAGCTTTCCCTGAAAAATCACGACATCCCATACCAATTGCCAGCGCTCTAACGTGGGCTCTGTAACGCGATCGTTTTGAGGTTTGGGGGAGCTTGTAGGGTCAACCACAGTTGAGGCGACGGCTTTTATTGTTGGCTGCGGCTCTGCTTTTACAGTCAGCTCTGGGTCTGTCTTGCTTTCGTGGCTCGGCTCAGTGTTTTCTTGCGAAGGCAGTGCGCTGCTGTCCGTGGAAGGGGAAGCTGCTTTTTTGTCGGAGGGGGACGGTGTTGCGTCCTCTGTCATGTGCTTAACCCTTTAAGTGAACGGGCAGTCTAGGCCTATTTCTGGTTGCACGACAGTTTTGTTTGAGGCGGTCTGCGCCCATAAAAAAGAGAGGCATGGGTGCCATGCCTCTCTTTTACAAACGAATGGACCAGCTTAGCCTTCGGCAGATTTGCGCACGAAGGTGACGGCGTAATATTCAGTGCCCTCAAAAAGGTTTGTTGGGGCGCCCATGCCTTCAATCATTTGGAATTGGCGTGACACAATTTGGCCTTCCATCCGGTAGCCTTTTTCACTCATATTCCGGCGGTGGAATTCCATCGCTGCAGGCGTGAAGTCTTTTGCGAGGACGGTGATGCGCTCAGGAAGGTCTTCTGTAGAATTTTCGGCCATCTTGGTTCTCGTACTTTTGAGGCAGCTCACGATGCCGGCTGGTTTTGGCCGGTTGGGAGCGCCTGGGACTATAAGGTAGAGCCATTTTCGACTCATGGAAGCTCAGCCTAGTATGAGGGGGGATGGGGAGATTGTCGATAGTTGGATGGGGTTTCAAGGGTATCAAAAAGGCCCCATACTGGACTGTACAGGGCCTTTTTTAATCATTTACCACCTTTGCGAAGCTGACGTTACGTCACCTCCCAGTCGCCTTAATAGTCGCTTAGCGTTGCATAGCGGTCCCGGTGGAAGTTCGCATCTCCCAGGGTGACAGCGGCTACACGGGCTCGTTTCATAAAGAGGCCGAGGTCGTATTCATCTGTCATGCCAACGCCCCCATGCATTTGGAGGCCCTCATTGGTGACCAAGCGGGAGACCTCCGCCAATTTGGCTTTGGCTAGGCTGGCGAGGTGCGGCACGTCATTGCGTTTTTCTTCTAATGCCGTCAGCGCTTCCAAAACGATGGAACGACACACTTCGATTTCGGAGAACATTTCTGCGGCGCGGTGTTTTAGCGCTTGGAAAGACCCGATGACTTCACCGAACTGTTTACGCTCTTTGAGGTAGACGATTGTTTGGTCGAAAACCGCTTGGATGAGCCCAAGAGTTTCTGCCGCCAAGCCGATGCGACCCATATCTAAAACAGGGTCCAAGACATCACTGCCCCCATCGACACTGCCCAGCACATCTGCATCACGTACCTTTACATCGGTGAACGTGATTTTTGCCGCGTTGCGACTGTCTGCCATGAGCGTGCGTTCAATGGTAACGCCTTCGCTTTTGGGTGACACGAGGAAAAGTGTGATGCCGTGTTGGTCGGTTGGTGCGCCTGAGGTGCGTGCCGCCACGATGAGTTGGTCGGCGATATGGCCGTCCAACACAAATGTTTTGGTGCCGTTCAAAGAGAAACCGTCGTCCGTTTGTGTGGCGGTGGTTTCAATATGAGTTGGATTGTGGTGTGCACGTTCTTCCAAGGCAAGGGCGCAGATGCGCTCGCCTGCTGCAATGGCGGGGAGGTATTCTTGGCGTTGGGTTGAATTGCCCGCCAATTGAATTGCCGACCCACACAACAGTACGGTTGAGATGAAGGGTGTTGCGCTGAGGGTTTTACCAGATTGCTCTAGGATGAGACCCAGGCCGATGGGTCCAAAGGACGAGCCGCCATGAGTTTCAGAGATCATCACGCCGGCAAAGCCGAGATTGGCACATTCTTTCCAAACACTTCGGTCAATGCCGAATGCGTCGCTGCTATCACGCAGTTTACGCAAATTGCTAATAGGCACCTGCTCTTTAAAGAACTGTGCTGCGGTCTCATTGAGAAGGGTTTGCTCTTCGTTGAGTACTAACGCCATTATATTTCCTTTATTTACTTGTGGCGCTTAATCGGGCAAGCCGAGAACGCGTTTCGCAATGATGTTGAGCTGCACTTCGGTGGTGCCTCCTTCGATGGAGTTCCCTTTTGAGCGGAGCCATGAACGTGTGGTGCCCAACTCGGATGGAGAGAATTGATCTCCCTCCCAGCCCAGACCATCGGTTCCCATTGCTTCAAGCATTATTTCGAAACGGCGCTTGTTCAACTCAGTGCCGTAATATTTGAACATGGACGAAGCCGCACCGGTGTTTTGACCGGCTTTGGTTTCAGCGGCCGAGCGTTGCAACGTGAGCAAGAAGCCATGGCCATCCATTTTGTGGCGCGTGATGGTGTCGCGCAGAGCCGCGTCAGCCACTTTGCCGTCTTTTTCGCCGCTGTAGGTTTTTGCCAAACCTTCTGGTCTGCCACCGCTGCCGCTGGATGCACCGCCGATGCCCATGCCGGAAATCATTTCCCGCTCATGCTGGAGCAAGCGTTTGGCAATCGTCCAACCTTTGTTCAGCTCGCCGACAAGGTTTTCCTTGGGAACGGTTACGTCCGTCAAGAAGGTTTCGCAGAACGGAGAAGACCCAGAAATCAATTTGATCGGACGGGTTTCAACGCCTTTGGTTTCCATGTCGATCAGCAGGAAGGAGATGCCTGCGTGCTTTACCGTTTTGTCGGTGCGCACCAGACAGAAAATCCAATCTGCATAGTCGGCATAGGAAGTCCAAATTTTTTGGCCGTTGACGAGGTAGTGATCCCCTTTGTCGTCGGCGCTTGTTTGGAGACCTGCAAGGTCGGAGCCGGCACCGGGTTCTGAATACCCTTGGCACCACCGAATTTCACCACGAACGATTTGTGGCAAATATTTCAGCTTCTGTTCTTCACTGGCAAATTCTAGAAGGGCAGGGCCAAGCATCCAAATGCCAAAGCTCAAGAGAGCCGGACGGGCTTTAATGGCGCGCAATTCTTGGGCAAGAATTTTGGCTTCGTCTTTGCCTAGTCCGCCGCCGCCATATGCTTTTGGCCATGTTGGTGCTGTCCAGCCTCGGCTGGCCATATTGTCGAGCCACACTTTTGAGTCTGGATTGGGCCATGATGCGTTCTTGCCGCCCCAGGGCTCTTCGTTGTCACCCATGGGGGTGCGCATGCTTTGTGGGCAGTTTTCTTCTAGCCAATCCCGGGTTTCCTTGCGGAATTCCTCTAACGTGGACATGGCATTCTCCCTCTTATTTATGTTCCTAATTTTTCTATCATAACGAGCGAGTTTGCCACGACAAGGTCCTGTTTTGGCAAAGAGCTCGTGGGGGCATTCTCTATTCTATCGAGCGCTCTTAAACGTTGGGGCTTTGGGGGCCGCTGCCCGTCATTACAACCGTGTTTGGTTTTTCGCCTAACGCCAATTTATTCATATTGTCCGCCATGATGTCCCAGCGACGTAAGTCTGCTTGGGCGGTGTGCGCTGAACAATGGGGGGTCATCAATACATTGGGCAGATCTTGGAAGGCGAATTCTGATGGACGTGGGTTCGCCTCTGGCTTTTGACCCGCTTTAGGACGGTTGGGGTAGGTGTACCAAACGTCGAGGACGGCACCGGCGATGGTTTTGCTTTCCAACGCTTGATAGAGAGCTGCTTCTTCCACAACGGGTCCGCGCGCTACGTTGATGAGGATCGCATTTGACTTCATCGCTTTGAAGCTTGCGGCATCAATGAGGTGATAGGTGTCGGGATTTAGGTCGCACACCAAGGCGATGTAGTCGGATTCAGCGAGTAGTTTTGGGATGTCGTCTGCCGTGCCGATCCACTCAAGATTTTCCGGTGTCTGAGCTCTTTTAGACCGAGCACAGGCGCTTACTTGCATGCCGAAGGCGCGGGCGCGGCGCGCTGTTTCAACGCCGATCATGCCGTATCCGATCAGTCCCAGTTTTTTGCCGTAAATCTCATTGTGCAAACTGGTGGTTTGGGTGTTTGTGCCTGAATATTTCCAAGACCCTGCCCGGAAATCTGCATCAATTTCGCGCAGCTTAAGGGCTGACTCCAGCATCGCACCTAGGATGTATTCTGCGATGGTGATTTCATGGCCCGGTGCATTGCAGACTTGCGTGCCCTTCAGAAGCATATGGGGCTGAAGCCAATCGTAGCCTGCAAAAGGAATTTGGAAGAGGGCGAGGTTCTTGGCTTCGGGTAGGAATTTGAAGACATCTCCACTAATCAACACGTCAGATGCGACGATGGTGGCGTCTGCTGACCGTGCGAGCTCAATGCCTTCTTCAAGGGGGGAGCCGGGCAGCCAAAGGCCTGTTTCCCAAGCATCTGAAAGGCGTGCTTCTAGATATTCCCGGTTGCTTTCGCAATTGAGACCGAAGAGGGCGAGTTTCTTTTTCATGGAGTTCTCTTTCTGGTTTTCCCCATTATGACGCGGAATACTATCTAAAGAAAGAGGGCTTGTTGGCGTGTTAGAGCTCTTTATCCGGGCCAAAATCCATGAGGGTGATCACACGAGAAATAATGCCTGCTGGGTCACAAAGAGGCAGGTAAAGAGCTTCGTATTTGAGGTAATTCAGGTCTTTAAAATTCCTGAAAGTGCCTGTGCCCGTAAGAGGGCCGCGCCACGCATCTAATAGCAATGATAGTTCGCGGATCTGTAGAAGAAGTGTTGGGCTGATGTCCCCAAGTGGGAATTTTTGGTCTGGACTTACCGTAATGTGCAATCGCTGCTCTATGCGGGGGCCTATGAAGAAGGACTGGAAAATGGGTGCGACACCATCGTCTGGTTGGCGTTTTGAAATGAAGGCATCTTTTAGGGAGCTGGCGATTTCGAGCGTATCGAATTCCTGCATTTCCGGGCAGCCTAAAGGCGCTGGGAGAGATTGCCAGTAAGACAGTCCCTCACACAGGGGGCGGGCATTGAGGTTTAAGTCAATCGTCCACGGGTTGAGAGGCAGAGCACTTGCCCAGTGCTCTGCCTCTTCGCGTGAAATGGGTTGTATAGGAGTAATCACAAATCATGCCCGTCGAGTTCTAACAATCTAACATGTAGTATTGTTATCGATCGTTTCGCTAACCTTAACAATTCGGACTTGTTCTGACTTGTGTAGAGTAAATTCAACAATTACTCTATTCACCTATACCTCCCTGTATATATACTGAGTCTTTTTATAGATCTTACTGTTAGCTTGTCTGCGCAGGTTGGCTTTCTACAAACTTCTTTGCGCCTTTGTAGTCTGCTTTGCCATTTGGTGCGCGGAAGGCGACTTCATTGAAGAAGATCCGCTTAGGCGCCTTGTAACCGGCCAAAATGCCCCGCACAAATTTACGGAGTTCAGCTTCATCTGGGGATGCATCACTTGTGGGTCGTACAACGGCTGTCACAGCTTGACCCCATTTGTCATCCTCTATGCCGATGACAAGAGCATCATCCACATCTGCATGGGTTTTCAGCGCTTCTTCGACTTCTTCAGGGTAGACCTTTTCACCAGCCGTGTTGATGCACACGCTGCCTCGGCCCAACAGTGTGAGCGTGCCGTCACGTTCAACAGTGCACCAGTCGCCGGGAATGGAATAGCGAATGCCGTCCACTTCGCGGAACGTTTCGGCGGACTTTTTTGGGTCCTTATAATAACCGTCGGGAATGTTGCCCGTGAGCGCAATAAAGCCCGGCGTGCCAGAGCCTGCTTCTACTTCCACATTGTTTTCATCAAACACTTTGCATTTGTCGCCAATGGCAAAGCGGGCGGTGGCGATTTCGCCCTCAGCGGTCATTTGGGACGAGCCAAACCCGAGCCCTTCAGATGATCCGAACGCATCTGTCATTGTCGCTTGCGGTAGATGTTTGAGCAGGCCGCGTTTCACTTCGGTGCTCCACATCACGCCCGACGAGACGATTGTCATCAAGGATGAGAGGTCGTATTTGTCCGGGTTGTCGTCTAGTTCTTTGAGCAATGGTTTAGCAAAAGCATCCCCCACAATGGCCATGGACAGCACGTTGCGATCGGCAATGGCTTGCCATAATTCTTCTGGGTGGAGTCCCATGGACGGCGTGGTGACAACACAGCCGCCATTCATCATTGTTCCGAGGGCGGTGAAGAGGCCCGTGCCGTGCATCAGAGGGCAGGCAGGCAAAATTCTGGGCCATGCCTCTAGGTTTGCCACCATCAGTTTGGTTTGGGCCATGGTGTCTGGCGCGGCGCCGAGTTTGCGCATGGCATCAAGTTGTGTTTCACGCAGAGTATTGTGGCTCCACATCACGCCTTTTGGCATGCCGGTGGTGCCGCCGGTGTAAACGAACAATTGGTCGGTGCCTTCACGCTTTAGGGTGAGAGCCTGTCCGTCGCCGTCTGCACATAAGGCTTCATACGAGAAGGAGCCGTCGAGCACTTGCCCATCAGGGGTGACTTCAACATAGGTGGCTGCTTTGCCAAGGCGCGGCTTCAGTTCGGCAATGATGTCGCGGAAGTCCGAGCTGTAGACGATTGTTTGAGCATCGGCATTGTCGAAGATGTAATAAACTTCCTGCGCATTGTAACGGTAGTTGATGTTGACGTGGGTGAGGCGGGCTTTGAAGCACGCGGCCATCGTTTCCATGTATTCAGGACCGTTGCGCATATAAAAAGCAACTTTGTCGCCCGGTTGCGCGCCGTTTTTGATAAGGGCAGCTGCCAAATTGTTGGAGCGCGCTATTGTTTGAGGCCATGTGATGACACGGTCACCGTGAATAAAGGCCGGTGCATCGTCGGGTAATGTGGGTCCAATTAGATCCAGCAGGTCGCCAAAATTCCATCCCATCGTCTTCTCCCTTACGTGTTTTCTTTTTGTATTTTTCTCAGGTTGGTTGGGAGCCTAGCGCGGAGTCTGCTCGCGTGGGAGTCAGTTTTAGGTCTTTTGGGGAGATTTTTATTTTCCCTCGCGGCAGATTAGCTTTTCATGCATATGGCTTTATCTGTCTGAGCACATGCCGCTTACAGTTGCGGCAAGTCTCCAAAGAAGCCAATCACGCGGATTACACGGCCTGTTTCATCGGTTTCTGCGACGTCAAAACCTGGGATAACAAGTTTGCCGTCCTGATGAATAGCCCAATGATATCGATAAAAATCATGTTGAGCGTCCACGTTGCTTGTCCGGGAGTAAACAGCGCCCGGGAGGCTTTTTTGTACCTCGTGGACATTTTCCTCAAAGCCATCAATTCCGATGACATCAATAGAGGGGTCGACAAACCGGATACTGGGGGCCAGCGCCCGTTCAAGGTGTCCGCGCACTAGCGACGGGTTGGATTCGTTCCAAGCGGCGAGCATGTGATCAAGAGAGTTTGGATAATCTGCCATGAGGTGCTCCTACAGAAAACATACCGACATTGTGTCTGTATGTATGAGGCGGACTATACAAACCGACATTGAGTTTGTAAAGTGCCTCGATGGCTACACAAGCAGAGCGACGCGCCGCAACCCGCGCGAAATTGATTAGTGCGGCTCGGGAGCTTTTTGCTCGCGATGGATACGCCGAAACCCATACCAATGATATTTTGGAATACACAGGTCTGTCTCGTGGCGCCCTGTATCACCACTTCGCGAACAAACAAGAGTTGTTCGAAGCCGTCTTTGTCGCGATTACAGACGAGGTCATCGATTATGCCGTGAAGCATGGAAAGCGCACGGGCTCATCGCTCGAGAGCCTTATCTCAGCCTGCATTGCGTGGTTACGTGCGGTGCGCAAACCAGAGGCCGCCGCCATCCTCCTCAACCAAGCTCCCCAAGTGCTGGGTTGGAAGCGTGCGCGGGATTTGGAGGCCAACTCCAGCCTCTTGTTGATGACGAAAAGTCTTGATCATGCCATAGCGACGGGGGAGGTGCAGGTGCCCTCGGTGGAACTGGCCGCCCGCATTATCAATGCAATGTTGGCAGAAGCTGCATTGGCCGTCTTGTACGGCGACCCGGCTACCTCGATCGCCAAGCA
Source organism: Rhodobiaceae bacterium (assembly GCA_002401305.2). Classification (GTDB taxonomy): domain Bacteria; phylum Pseudomonadota; class Alphaproteobacteria; order Parvibaculales; family Parvibaculaceae; genus NORP139. The sequence continues at coordinate 9,334 of NVSO02000036.1, forward strand.
AGAGGCTGCTATTCGTCAATTTCTAGAGGGCCTTCGATCTTCAGCTTGAGGCTCTGTCTATACAGTCGTAAAAAGCCCCGCCTGTTTCCATGCGGGGCCTTTTTTAACGGCACATCTCTTACTCGGCGGCTGTGACGCTGTCGAGGGAGATGAATTTGTTTGTCGAACCATTCAGACCTTGAAGGAATCTGATGCCTTCTTCTGCAATGTCGTCGCCAACCATACGGTCGCCTTCTTCATGCAATTCCTGCATGTCGATGAACGCTGCGTAATTTGCGGAAGTCCGATCGGTGATGATGCCAGCTTTAAGAAGCGTTTTGATCAATACACGGAAGATATTTGTGCTCTCGCGCATGTCTTCCCGGATGTTGACGTCGGTCATTGCTTCAACGAAGGCGCCTTGTACCCATTCCCAGTCGAGGCCTACTTCAGCGTACATCCATTTTTTCTGTTCCGGGCTGCCCAGATTGAAGAGCAATACTTGGAACACTTCCCATGCCCAATCTTCAATTTGAATGCGCTCAGGTTCAGCCAAATTCGGAATGGTGCGGTCTGCCCAGATCTTGCCGAATTTGTGGTGGAATGCTTCGTCTGTCATGGTCAACTGCATCAGCTTGGTCAACAAGGGATCGTTGCCAAATTTATAGAATGTCGCAAATGCGCCCATCGCAAGGCCTTCAACGAGCATTTGCATGCCGATGAGTTTCTTCCACACAAGAGGAGAAAGGACGAGGTCTTGCAGTAGGTTGCCCAAAGCCGGACCAACAGGAACAGGCTTGCCCCACCGTGCTTTGATGTAATTTGTGAAGCCAGTTACATGGCGGGCTTCTTCGCGGGTTTGGTTGGCTGCATATTCTTGCGCGCCGGGATCTTTAAGAATGTGGCAAAGACTTGCAGAGAGTGCGAGCGCGCCTTGTTCCCCGTGAAGAATGGAAGAAAGAGACCAGTGGACATTCATGTTGACCAGTTTGATCTTCTGCTTTTCGTCAAGTTTGTCACCGATGGCTGTGCGTAATTCCATGTTCATGCTGGGCTCGAGCAGATACTCGTTTTCCATGTCGAACGGGGTGGTGAAGTCGATATATTTGCTATCGAGCGGATCCCAAAAATGGTCATGGGTTGCTGAAATGATTTTATCAAAGGCAGTAGAACGATTGCCGTAGCGATCGATTTCCAGCATGGCTGCAAAGTCGTCTGGCGCGACGGCGGCATATGCGGAATCTACAGTGATATTGTTTTCAGGTTTTTTTGACATCGGTGTTTCCTCCAAAACAGCCCGGGTGGATCAAGCGAGGTTCTATGGCCTCTTAGTCGATAGATCTGGTGTTCGGTAGCCGGGCATACCCTTATTCATTATTCAGTATACGCAATAAATAGGGCTTGTCCAATAAAGGTGACACGGGTGTCATCTTTATTGTCTGAGAGCGATGTTTTCGAAAATACCTAGGTTTTTCAATGAATTAGTGGATCGTGGGGGCGTTGATGCCGCCTTTTCCATTCATTATGTGCGCGGCAGGCTCGACGCTTAATGCGGGAGCCGGGGAGGCATACAGAAATGTGTAGACCAATGCCTCGTATAATTTCTCAGGCGTAATTGGCGTATCCACAAAGGCATCCGCACCACATTCCAAGGCATTATGGCGAAAGGTCGGCGTGTCTTCCTGGGTCACCAGTAGGATCGGGATGTGTTGGTCTGGGCTGTCTTTATGGCACCGTATTGTCCGCACCAGTTGATAGCCTGCTTGGTCTGGTAAATCCGCGCTGACAATGAGGAGGTCGGGTAGAAATTTTTTGATGTCCTGAAGTCCGCTGTCAATCTCGTGAGCGACCATGACGTTGCTGGCGCCCATCGCATCGAGAAGAATTGTCAATACGCCACACAGGTGCACGCTGCTTTCTATCACTTGGACAGAAAGGCCTGAGAGCGGCTCCTCTTTTTGATCTGTGTCCATGAAAGGGTCCATGAAGTGTCCTTAGGCGAATCTGGCATCAAACAGGGGATAAGTGAATTA
>NVSO02000037.1 GCA_002401305.2 Rhodobiaceae bacterium
ATAAACACGACCCTTGCGACGTACAATCCGGTTATCCCGGTGACGGCCGCGAAGCGATTTCAAAGAGTTTCTAACTTTCATGACACTCAAACCTTCTATACCCGGCCAGCTGTAATGCGGGCCGAGTGGCCTATTACCGGAGTTCTTGGAAACGTGGCGCGGAAGCTAAGCAATTAAGCCTGCCCTGTCAACAGCTCTCAGGCCCAAAAAACACCAGAAACCGGGAGATTTCCGACTCACCCCGATTCTTTTTAAGCCTAGGCAAGCCGCCATTTTTGCAAAACGCACCCAAACGCGCTACATCATGGCCCAAAATGACGCCTGCGCCACCTTTGGTGCGCAAGCACTGACCCAATCGAGATACGAACCTCCTCCGTAAGTAAGCTCGAAGAAAGTAAGCCCCAATTGAGTAATAATGAAAACGAAGCGGCCAAATCCGCTCAAAAAGTGTCTACAGAATCGGTAAAACTTAAAAAGCATCAGATGATTCCCGTAAACAATCATGACGAAGCCGATCTGACGCACCATCAACCAAAATGGTTCCGCGAAGCCTTAGAACGCAAGGGCGAGAGCCGTTCCATCATGCATGATGGCGCACGCGTGCATTATTGGCGCTGGAAGGCCCCGAATCGCAAACCAGACGACACCCCGCGTCCGGGCCTCCTCTTTGTCCACGGCAATGGCGCTCATGGCCGCTGGTTCGATTTCATAGCGCCTCTTCTATCCCGCCACTACAACGTCGCCGCCATTGACCTTCCCGGCATGGGCGACAGCGAATGGCGTGAGTCTTATGATCGCGACACCTTCGGCCACGCCATCGGCAAAGTTGCCCTAGATGCGGAGCTGGGCCCTCGCCCGGTCATCGTGGGCCACTCCTTCGGTGGTTTCACAAGCCTGATCGCCGCGGGTCTTTACGGCGACAAATTAGGCGGATTGATTCTGTGCGACTTTCTCATCAAATCCCCTGAGACCCACGACGAGTGGTTCCTCAATGACCCGCCACGCCGCCCGACGCGCATCTATCCTGATTATGAGACAGCCGTGAACCGCTTCCGCTTGGCACCCCCGCAAGACTGCACCAACCGCTTCGTGGTTGATTACATCGGCAGCCATTCATTGCGCGAAGTCAAAATCGGAGAAAACCCCGGCCGCCGTACATCCGATGAAGCTGGTTGGACATGGAAATTCGATCCCTTCATTTTTGAGGGATTAGAACTGGGTCCAGACCTCTCCGACATTTATGCCGGCCTGCCCTGTCCAACAGCCTGCCTCTACGGCGCCAAGTCATTTGACTACCGCCCCTCAGAATTCGCTCACATGCGCTCTGTACGGCCGCAAGGGCCCATTTCAACCATTGCCAATGCGCATCACCACTTGATGCTCGATCAGCCACATGCCTTCGCAAGCGCTGTTGAAGCCATCATGGCTAATTGGGAAGCCAATGGCTCTTTGAGCGACTAAGCCTCACCCGGGTGACATCAAAAAACAAAGGCCTGTCGTTTCACCGACAGGCCTTTATTTTGTCTACGTCTCCAACAACCTCAGCATCAGCCTTCTTCTGCTACTGCCATTGCCCGCATGCTTGGATTGAGCCAAACATAAAGGAACAAAATACTCATGAGAACGGCCCCTAAGACATAAGGCCCCTCTGGCCAAATCTGGTAAAGCGGCATCCCAATAATCGGATTGAGGATATGTCCGGTCGCGGCAGTTGACCCGATGATCCCCGCGATCACGCCTTGATCTTTTGTAGAGACAGCCAAAGACCCCATAGTCTGCAATCCGGGACGAAACAACCCAAACCCAAGCCCCACAAGGCCGAGCGCAGTTATATAGACACCGTATGAGCCACCAAAGATCAACAACACAAATGCAAGGACAGTTACCCCTGCCCCCAGACGCAACAAAGTCGCCACGCCCAATTTAAAGCGTTGAATAATGCCGATCTGAGCAAACACCGCTGCCATGGCCATAACTACCAACCCAACAGTCACAATTTCAGTGGCGACTTCATTCTTATCGCCAGGCATGACCAACCCATTCGTAAGGAGGTCCAGCTTATCCATGAAAAAGAACGAAATGGTTTGCATGACAATTGTCTGAGAAAAAGCTAGGGCAACTCCCATGAACACCAATGGCAAAACGCGCTTATCCCACCACCGCAATGTAGACCCCTTGGGTTTACTTTCAGCACTCTCAGGGTGTGCTGGCATCGGTTCTTCAGACAAGGTACGCGCCAGAACTTCTTCATTACCTTCACCGCTGTAAGAGCCAAAAAAGAACCCATACCACCGCTTCTTAGAACTCGGAGGCGTGCGCTCAGGTAAATAAAACCAAATGGCAAGCATGCCTCCGAATGAAAGCGCCGACACCGCTATAAACGGGGCCAAAATATGTATTTGTATTAAAGCCCCGGCAAAGGCGGGTCCAATCACAGTCCCCAGCCCAAAAGCCGCCCCAAGTTGCGCCACACCGGCAGCCCGGTCGGCTTTGCTGGTACGGTCGGCTACATAAGCTTGAGACGCGGGGTGAGTGCCAGAACCGAAAATGCCGAAAATAGCGCGCACAAAAATCAGCAAGGGGAAAACCCAAAACAACGGCAACAACCCCAAAAGCCCTGTCCACAGGACTGCCGCAAAGCCCAGCGTCGAAACACCAAACCCCGCCAGCCCAATCATCATCACAGGTTTTCGACCCATTGTATCAGACCGCCGCCCCCAAAAAGTACTCGAGAGCACCCACAGGAGAGCTGACAGTGAGAAGATCACGCTGGTTTCAACTTCACTAAGTCCTAGGTCTCGTGCTATCGGCGGCACAATGGCAAAGAATAAGTTTTGCCCCATGCCCAATCCGAGTAGAGAAACCAAAAGAATTCGAAAAGCGCGTTTACGTTCAGCCGGCGTTGTCGAAGAAAGATGAGGCGGCTCTTCATCAGAAGGGTCACCGAAGTTGTTCTTATTATCTGGCATGTTTTTTCCCTTGAAGCCCCTGATGTAAGCCATACGGCGCGAAACGCCAAGCCCTACAGAACCAATCCGGTGCAATTCATATCTTCAGACGCGCCCCTTTAGGGGCAAGCTCAGAACCAAAGTTATGGGAAATAGGCCTAGTTAATCGCCCCATCAACCACTTGCTCCACCAAGGCCCCTCCAACCCAAGAAGCCATCGGTATCGCCAGATAGAGGCTAAAACGGCTAAGGGTCGACAAATCCAGAGGCCATTCACTCACCGCTTCAATCCGCCGCTCAAAGGCGACCAATCCCCCCAGACGGGCAATCGTCGCCTCATCAGTGGGGGTGCCTTGCAATTTGTCCCAGTTTTGTTTGATCACGTCCCGTATCCGCACAAGCTCCTCTTCCTTTGCTTGCTTAAAGGCAAAGTGCAATCGAAAAACGGGCAAGGCGAGAAGCAGAGTAGCAATAAGGCCAATCCCGCCGAACACCGGCAGCAAAGCAACCGGGTTGATACTCTCCTCCAGAAAAAACAACGAGCCGATGGTCGATCCAATCAACCAAAAAAGAGCCCGAGCCAGTGCAAGACGCGTCAGAACCCGCACCCGCTCAGGATGCCAAATATCAATTTTGTGATGGAGTTTTTGTTGAGTGCTTAGAAACCGCGCTTCACGGATCGTAAAATACATGCCCTTCCCCATCAGATAAAACATGAGGGGCACAAAAAGAAGAAACCAAACTTCTGCCGCGCGTTCAAAGGGAAATAGAGGCCGCCAATCGTCAGCAGAGACGATGCCTAAATACGCACTCAATCCCGGCAAGGTCGCGGCCATACAGATCAATCCAACGACATACCCTGCCCAGCCAAAAAGAGGGGCTTGTTTCTGAAACAGGAGATTGGTTTCATCCCGCAATTTTTTCATGTCGTCTAAGTCGCGTCCCAGCATCTCAGCTAACGCGGGCAATTCAGATTTTTCTTTCGCAATGGCAAACGCGGTGACAGCTACACCGTACCCCCCCAACAAAGAACTCACAATCGCGGCCCAAGAATACGGATCATCCCCAAACCTCAAGGTGTCAGCACCAAGTTTGGCCAGCGTCCCCTCCGCACCGTAAACATCAAAGAAAAGCGCAAGCACAACAAAACTAGCCATAAGACACAGTGCGACAATAGACCCCGCGATCAGCGGCACGCCTGTGAGCCGCACCACAATCCAATGGTCCCAACTAAAGATATCCTCTTTCGTTAAACGCAGCACGGCACTATCCAATCTGTCAGTTGCAAGCGAAGCGGTCGCTATTTTGTGTCATCCAGAGAAGTCTGTTCTCGCCCCAACCCATCGATCAAGGAGGCTGTGACATGGAGCGCAAGCTCCTCGATGGATTTTGCGCCCATCGTCTCTGGGTTAAACCCAGCATCATTGATAAGTGTAGCCAAACCATGCACCGAAGACCACGCCGACATCGTATTGGCCATCAAGTCTTC
>NVSO02000038.1 GCA_002401305.2 Rhodobiaceae bacterium
ATCGCGTCATTGCTGGGCATTCGCCATGTGGTTTTGGCAGTGAACAAGATCGATTTGGTTGAGTTTTCCCAAAAACGTTTCAATGAGATTTCAGAAGAGTTTAATGAGTTTGCGGCTGACTTTGGTTTTACTACTCAGATCGCTATTCCGATGTCGGCTCGCTACGGTGACAATGTCACGAGTAAGAGTGAGAGTATGCCTTGGTATGGCGGCAAAACTTTGCTGGACCATTTGGAAACTGTGGAAGTTTCTGGCACTGACTTGGACGGCCCGCTGCGGTTCCCCGTGCAATGGGTTAACCGACCAAACCTAGATTTCCGTGGATTTGCGGGCACGATTGCAGGCGGCACCGTGCGTGTTGGCGATCCGATTGTGGTGCCTACTTCTGGGCAGACCAGCACTGTTAAGCGGATCATCACGCCACAAGGCGATGCGGATGCGGCTCGTGCTGGTGAAGCTGTTACTTTGCAGCTCAATGACGAAATTGATATCTCTCGGGGTGATTTGCTCTGCGGTGAAAATGACCGTCCAGACGTTGCCGACCAAATGGCAGCTCATTTGATTTGGATGTCAGAAGACGCCTTGCTGCCGGGCCGGCGCTATCTCATGAAAATTGGTGGCGCGACCGTTTCTGCATCGGTTACAGATATTAAGTACCAAATTGATATCAATAGTTTTGAACATTTGGCTGCTAAGAAGCTGGACTTGAATGAAATTGCTTTTTGTAATTTCTCTCTGGCTAAGCCGCTGGCCTTTGATCCTTATAAAGACAATCGCCATACGGGCAGCTTTATTCTGATCGACCGTTTGAGCAACGCGACAGTTGCTGCGGGCATGATTTCCTTCCCGCTACGCCGGGCAACCAATATTCATTGGCAAGCTTTGGAAGTGGACAAGGACGCGCGGGCAGAAGCCAAGAGCCAAAAACCTGCTGTGCTTTGGTTCACGGGGCTTTCTGGTTCAGGCAAATCTACTGTTGCGACATTGCTTGAGAAGAAGCTGCATGATTTGGGCAACCATACCTATGTGCTTGATGGCGACAATGTACGTCACGGTTTGAACCGCGATTTGGGCTTCTCTGATGAAGATCGGGTGGAAAATATCCGCCGGGTGTCAGAAGTGTCTAAGTTGATGTGTGATGCGGGTTTGATTACCTTGGTGTCCTTCATTTCTCCTTTCCGCTCTGAGCGGCGCATGGCGCGCGATGCCATGGGTGATGGTGAATTTGTGGAAATCTTCGTTGATACGCCAATTGATGATTGCCGCAAGCGCGATCCCAAAGGCTTATATGCGAAGGCTGACCGAGGAGAGATCCAGAACTTTACTGGTATCGACAGCCCTTACGAAGCACCAGAAGAAGCTGAGATTCATCTTCATACCGTTGGGCGCACGCCTGAAGAATTGGTGGAAGAGATCTTTGCCTATCTGTCGAGCAATGGATTTGTTCGAGGCTAAATTGACGCCTTAGGCTGATAAAGATTTGGGGAGCTGCTTTCGAGCGGCTCCTCTTTTTGTTAAGCTCTTTGCATTGATGGTTGGATGGGACGTAGTGTGGCAGAGGCTAAGAGTTGGTATCTCTATATTTTGGAATGCGCGGGCAAACGGCTTTACACAGGTATTGCTGTGGATGTTGACGCACGTTTTCATGCTCATGTATCGGGTAAGGGCGCGCGGTTTACGAAGGCGTTTAAGCCCAAGCGCATTGCTTACACCGAAACACATGCAGACCGGAGTGCGGCGAGCAGTGCCGAGCACGCGATGAAGAAATTGAGTGCAGATCAGAAGTGGGCGTTGATAGCTGCTTACAGTAAAGCCTCTAAGTGAGACTTACGCAGGTCCATTATAGCCGCGATACCAATCCACAAAGTTTTTCACGCCCACTTCGATCTGGGTATCGGGTTTAAAGCCTGTGTCTGCGATGAGGTCGTCGACATCGGCCCATGTTGCATGCACGTCACCGGGCTGCATCGGCATCATGTTTTTTTCTGCCTTTGTGCCGATGGCGTCTTCAAGGGTCGTGATCAGCTTCATCAATTCAACCGGCTGATTGTTGCCGATGTTGTAGAGCTTGTACGGCGCGCGGCTTGTGCTTGGGTTTGGCGCGTCGCTAGACCAGTCGGGATCGCCCGCTGGCTTTCTGTCCATCACCCGGACCACCCCTTCGATGATGTCATCGATATAGGTGAAGTCGCGTTGCATAACCCCATTGTTGTAAACATCAATAGGACGGCCTTCTAGAATGGCCTTGGTGAATTTATAGAGTGCCATGTCGGGGCGGCCCCAGGGGCCGTAGACGGTGAAGAACCGGAGGCCCGTTGTCGGCATGCTGTAAAGATGGCTATAGGTGTGGGCCATCAGTTCATTTGCCTTTTTACTGGCTGCATAGAGGCTGACGGGATGGTTCACCGGATCATTGACCGAGAACGGCATCGTGGTGTTTGCGCCGTAGACCGAGCTTGAAGATGCATAGACGAGATGCTGGGTGCCGAAATGGCGGCAACCTTCCAATATATTGCCAAAGCCGACGAGGTTGGCGTCGATGTAGCTCTCAGGGTTCTCAATTGAATAGCGCACACCGGCTTGGGCAGCCAGATTGACGACAATGGGGAACTTATACTTTTCAAACAGCGCGCGCATGGCCGGGCGGTCGGCAAGGTCGCCGCGAATGAATGTGAAGGCGTCGTCGGGCTGGCCTGTTGCTTCTGGAGCCAGTCTGTCTAAGCGGCTTTCTTTGAGGCGCGGGTCGTAATAGTCGTTCACATTGTCGAGGCCCACAACCACATGCCCTTCAGCCAAAAGGCGACGGCTCAGATGAAACCCAATGAAGCCTGCAGCGCCAGTGACCAAGATGGGTTGGCCTTTGATTTGGGAAAGTAAGCTCATAAGGGTGTCTCTTTATTTGTGCGGTGCAGGCTTGAATTGAGTTGGTTGTGCGTGACGCTCATGTCAGTCACATGACGGCCTAATGGGGGGGTATTTAAGCAATACCGGCCCGCAATAGATCATGCATGTGGATGAAGCCAACCGGCTGGCTATCGGCAACAACAAAGAAGCTGGTGATGCCCGTTGAATTGAGAAGCTGTAGGGCTTCTGCGGCCAGCAATGTTGGCGGAATGGTTTTTGGATCTTTCGTCATTACTTCGCCTGCTGTCTTAGACAAGAAGTCCGCGCTCATGTGGCGGCGTAAGTCGCCATCGGTGATGACACCCAGTAGATTATTTTCGTCATCCACAATGCCCAGTGCGCCAAGGCTCTTCTCTGTCATGCGTGGCAGAGCTTCAGACATCAGCATGTCGGCGGGGGCAAGGGGGAGCTCATTGCCTTTGTGCATCAGCTCGCCCACATGGGCCAACATCGCGCCAAGTTTTCCGCCCGGATGGAAAACTTTGTAATCTTCAGCGCTAAAGCCTCGTTTTTCCAAAAGAGCGATGGCTATTGCATCACCCAGAGCCATTTGCATGGTGGTGGAGGTTGTTGGGGCAAGGCCGTTAGGGCAGGCTTCTTTTGCTTGGGGTAGTTCCAACAAAATATCGGCTGCTTGGCCCAAAGCGCTGTCAGCCTTTGACGTCATTGAGATCAAAGGAATGCCAAAGCGTTTTGTATAAAGGATGATGTCGGTGAGTTCCGATGCGCCACCAGACCATGAGAGGGCGAGCACGGCATCATCTGGCGTGATCATGCCCATGTCGCCGTGGCTTGCCTCACCGGGGTGCACAAATTGGGTGGGTGTGCCCAAAGAGGCCATTGTGGCGGCTATTTTGTGGCCGACATGACCGCTTTTGCCCATGCCCGTAATGATGACCCGGCCTTTGATGCCCGCCAGCGTTTCAATGCACGCGCTGAAGGGGCCCTCTAAGGAGGCTTCCAAAGCTTGCAGGCCTGCAATTTCCAATTCCAAGGTGCGGCGCGCGCTTATAATATGGGCGCTGCCTGCAGTGGCGCTTGGTGAGGCAATAATCGGTTTGGACGGCGTATCGGACATGTTTTGGGTCTTTATTTTAGGGGTAAGAGGTCGCGGTCTAGGTGAAATACGTATGGAAAACTTATACCATATTTTCCAAGATAGGTTTGGCCATTATGCCGTCAAATCCGCAAATTTGTGTCCTGTCCCCTGATCCTCATGTTAGACCTATTAGGACAAGCTGATGCAGTAGGAAAGTTCACATGGACGCTTTAGATCAGACCAGCTGGCGAGGAGACACCTTACGCCCTTGGTTGGCGGAAAGTTTTCTACCCTTTTGGGCAGAGCATAGTTTTGACGACCCTAATGGGGGGTTCCATGACCGCCTAAGCCTCGACTTTGAGGTGATGCCGGTTGGCTATAAGCGTTTGCGGGTACAGGCTCGTCAGATATTTGTTTTTTCCAAGGCCTATCAATTGGGGCTTTTTCCTCAAGGGCGTGCACTTGCACAACAGGGCGTTGCTTTTTGCCTTGAGCATGGGTGGGCTGAGGACGCAGGCGGTTGGATTTTTAAGGTGTCGCCGGACGGGCGCCGTGTAGTTGACGGCACGCGGGACCTTTATTGTCAGGCCTTCATGATTTTTGCGTTGTCATCTTATTATGAGGCGACGGCGGATGAGGCCGTGCTCGAGTGGATCGACCGCACAGTTAATTTCGTTGAGGAATATATGCGCGACTATGTGCACGGGGGCTATCAAAATGTGTTTCCTGGGGCGGCACAGGGGTCCCAAAGTTTTCCTCGATTGCAAAACCCTCATATGCATTTGACAGAAGCGATGTTGGTGGCGGCACGCGCGACGGGGCGGCCTGATTATCTAACCCGGGCGGGGGAGCTGGTTGAGTTGTTCTTCGCTAAATTCCTGCAAACCGAACAGGGCTTGTGCGGGGTTGTGGAATATTTTGACGAGACGCTTAAGCCGCTCGCAAGCGCTGAGGGCGCGCGCAGTGAGCCGGGGCATTTATTTGAGTGGGTGTGGATTGTTCAGCTTTACCGTAAATTGACGGGCGAGGAGGGGCTCTCCTCTAAGCTTCGAGATGTGCTCAATGAAGGCTTAGTGCGCGGCATCGACGATCGACCGGGTTATGTGGCGGCCTGTTTTGATGAGGTGGCGTTGTCGGGTGAGGTATTGAAGCGTGAGAAACGGCTGTGGCCTCAGACCGAAACACTGAAGGCATTGTGTGCTGGGTTTGAAGCAACGCAGGGTGCTGAGAAAGCTGAATATGGCGCGCGCGCTCAGCGTCAGTTGAGCATGATGATGAAGGTTTACCGAGTAGGGTTAACCACTCCAGCTTTTCATGAGCACCTTGATGAGCACGGTAAGGTCCTTACGGACTATTATCCCATTAGTTCGCTGTACCATTTGTTTCTGAGTTTCTCGGAATATTTGCGGGTGTTTCCCGAAGAATAGGGGGCAATGGGCAGATTGTTAACGTCCCCTTAAGCCCATGGGTTTTTGTATGGTGTGTAAACTAATGGCGAGTGATGGCTTTTCGCGGTAGCTTGATGCCGACGGCGTTCGACTTGCTAGGCCTGACGCTTGTTTGTGACCAGCCTTTATTTGTGACCTGCCTTTGGGCGATCGGAATTTCCTCACTACTATGTCTAAAATGGAACGACTTTCCCGCTTGATAACTCGGTTTGTGCCTGGATTAGGTTCTGGTCATAGCTCGGCAAATGCTGCGTGCATGCCTGATGGGCAGCGCGTTTATGCCATCGGTGATATTCATGGGCGTCTGGATCTACTTGAACAATTGTTGGAGATGATCGTTGCTGATGCCCGTGACTATGATGGCAAGAAGCTTCTTATCTTCTTGGGAGACTATATTGACCGGGGGCTTAAATCTCGTGGTGTTCTAGACCTTTTGGCTGGGGAAATGCCGGAGGGCTTTGAGGCCATCTTTTTGAAGGGCAATCACGAGCAGGCGATGCTGCAGTTTCTTCAAGACGCAGAGTTTGGCCGCACGTGGAAATATTATGGAGGGCTCGAAACTCTCTATTCTTACGGCATTCAAGACGTGGCACTCAGTGACGACCCTGAAGCGTTTGAGACCGCGCGGTCAGCGTAGAGGTTGCGTTGCCTAGCAGTCATTTGAATTTCCTGACCAACCGGTTGATCCCGTATTTCGATATGGGCGGGTATTATTTTGTCCATGCGGGCGTGCGGCCCGGTTTGCCTCTAAACCGGCAGGTTGAGGCGGACTTGTATTGGATACGGGATGATTTTTTGCAGTCCACATTTGACCATGGTCGGATCATCGTTCATGGGCATACGCCCATTGAGGAGCCTGAAATTCGGAAAAACCGAATTGGGATTGATACCGGTGCTTATATCACCGGGCATTTGACAGCCTTGGTTTTGGAAGAGAGGACGCAGCGCTTTTTGTCTACTTCTTTACATCCTGAATGATAAAGTTCAGTGCTGGCCGTTGTTGGCCTAAAAAATGCCTCAAGTTGTTTGTAAAACCCTCCTGAAGCCGCTAAGCATGTGGCATTCACAAAGTTTGTTTGGATAGGATCTCGTAATGTTTGGTATTTCAAAGCCCTCCGGTGCCGTGCTGTTGAAGCGCATGATTGCTGTGGCGGGCTTGCTGCTCCTTACGGCGTGTGCCGGGAATGCCATTCCGTCCTTAAAAGGTCCGGCGGCGGGCAGCACTGAAATTGCTGAATATCGGTTGGGTTCTGGCGATAAATTGCGGGTTATCGTTTTTGGTGAAGAAGCATTGTCTGGGGAATTTGATGTAGATGGTACAGGCACTGTGTCCCTCCCTCTGATTGGATTGATCCAAGCAAAAGACCTCACCTTGCGCGAGTTCGAGGCGGAAGTTGGCGTTAAATTGCGCGATGGATATCTTAAAGATCCTCGCGTAAGTGCTGAAGTGTTAAACTATCGTCCCTTCTATATTTTTGGTGAAGTGGAAGAGCCAGGCGAATATCCGTATACAAATGGCATGACTGTTTTGAATGCGATTGCTGTTGGGGGCGGGTATACTTTCCGGGCAGACAAGTTGCGGATTTACATTTCACGCGACCGAGCAAACGAAGTTGAGTATTTGCTCAATACAAGCGTACGTGTCCAACCAGGCGATATTGTACGGATTGCGGAACGCTTCTTTTAAACAACCACTTACTCGTAAACTTATGGTTTCAATTTGGGTTTGACATTCTGCGATGTCTTAGGCTCTACTCACACGTGTTTAGGGCTAGAATTGTTCGTATGAACATCTGAGAACTGGTTTCTTGGCGGGAACTATGGGGTTTAGACGGTTAGGCTTGTTTCGCGTGCTGGCGCTTGAAACAGGACCTGCTGGTTGAGGGCTTCCCATGCTTCGGTTTTTCGAAGGACACCGCACATACACTACGTGCACAGTTAGGACACAGCGAACTTCTGCTGGTCGTAATCAATTCTCCCCACATCTATCCCCATCGCCTCGTTCGTCCGGTTCCTCGCGTTCCGTGCTTTTATTGCTTTTCGGCATGCTCTTGGGGCTCTTCGTCGGCCTTGGGGGATGGCCGGGAACCGTGCAGGCTGCGCTGACAGCTGAAGAGAGAGCTAGCGTGGATAGTTATGTCAGCGCTTTTAATCTTGGAACTCCTTCGGGCGAAGGGGCTGCGGAGGCATTGGCAGACCTTCTTGGTGAGTCCGATGATCCGCTTGGCCTTGTGCAGTACTTATTAAGCATCGGGGCGACTTTGTCAGGGAGTTTACAAGGTACGGTTGGGGAGGTCATTGCGACCTACGCAGAATCAGTCGGCCTGACGAATCCCGGGCTTTCAGCAAGCATTGGCTCATTGGTTGCTGATCTCCCCGCGAGCTCTCCAATTTTATCTGCATATTCTGGTGCGCTTGACGTTCTTACGTCAAAATCGGGTCGGCGATTGGTTCAGATAGTAATTGAAAAAGGTAATGACCAGCAGGGGAGTCCAAATTGATGCCACCGCATTAATTGGGGCTGCTTCTGCCGTCTTTTTGCTGTGTGTGCAGTGAATTTCCTCTTTTTCGGACAAGGTTAATTTTTCGTGTTGCGGTCGTGCAACGGAATAGGTCAGTTTTGAACTTATTTCGTGAGCAAATGCAGAATCATGGTGCTTAATGTCGGAATTTGGCGTTTTATGTCCCCAGATAAGTATGAGTCTGATTAACCATTGGGCGCGCGTACAGCGCTTGCCTGCGTAAGGGGATCGAAATGTTTAAAGAATTGAAAATGACAGCCATGGCTGTAGGTGTTTTGGCTCTTGGTGGGACTGCTGTGTCTGCCCCAGCTTTTGCGGAGACAGTGTATGTTAATGGTGTAGCTCAAGGTGCTGGCGGTGCTGGCGGTGCTGGTGCTGGTTTTGGTTTGGCAGCATCAGGTGGGCTTGCAGTTGGCGTGGGTATCTCCCCGCTTATGGACTTCTCGCCTTCTCTTCAGGACCAAATTACAGCGGCCTTGAGTGATACAACTCTCTCCAGCGAACAGCTTGCTGCAAAAATTGCAGGCATTGTTTCTGGCGCGGCAGACCCAGCGGCAGCAGCGAAATTGGTGATTTCTTCTGCATCAGGTTCTAGCTCGGCAGTTCAAACAGCAGTCGGCAACGGCTTGGGTAAAGCGGCCAATGATGTGGGCGTGAATAATCCAACAGCTGGTGCAGCCATTTCTACCGCTGTTACGAGCAGTGGGACACAGTCTATGCAAACTGCCTATACCAATACGAGCGGGTCAACTGGTTCGACAAATGGACAAAGCAACCAAACGGGTGGCAATCCTGTAGCTAAGAAAACAACACAACAAACTAGCGATACAACTGGTAGTCCAAATTAGAAGACCTAGGACGCGTGGGGCGCTCTAGGAAATTGACATTTATTTCGTAACGATAGTGATACGGGGACGATATGAGCCGCAGTAAATTGAAAATGGGTGTTGCCGTCGCAGCATTGTTGTCTTCTATGACTGGCTATGCCACGGCGGAAGATGTGCGCGGCCAAGGGGTTGCAGACAGAGCACGGCCTGATTATGACGCAATGGGTGTGCGTACAGGCAGCTTCTTGCTTTACCCAAGCCTGACAGTGGGTGGGTCATATAATGACAACATCTATGCTGCCGAAACCAACACAGAATCTGACTTTGTGACAGACGTTTCCGGGCAATTATCTCTTGTCTCTACATGGAGCCGCCACGAGCTTATTCTCAATGCAACAGCTGACGCTGCTTTCTATGCAGAGAATGACGATGAAAATGTTGTAGACTGGGGCGTGGGCGCCACGGGACGTATCGATATCGTGCGTGATTCATCGATTGACCTCGAAGCCGCCTATGACCACCTCACTGAAGATCGCGGTTCTGCGAATGCGACCGGCGTTCAATCCGAACCAACTGAATATGACCTTCTTTATGGACTGGTTGCGATCAACCATAAATTCAACCGCGTTTCGTTGCGGGCTGAAGGTACTTATTCTGATTACGATTACGACAATGGCACTCTTATCGGTGGTGGCGTGTCCTTCCAGGATGACCGGGACCGGACGGAGATGGTTGGCACTGTTCAAGTGGGCTATGACATCTCCCCGGACACGAACGTATTCTTGCGCGGTAGCGTCAATGAGCGTGATTATGATTTGGATGTACCGGCTGCGACAGTTGACCGTGACTCCGATGGATATGAAGTTGTAGCTGGTCTTGAATTCGGTATCTCAGAGCTGGCAACCGGTGAAATTTATGCGGGTTACCAATCTCAAGATTATTCAGATGTCACTTTGGATAACATCAGTGGGTTTGCGTTTGGGGTGGACGTCGAATGGTATGTGACGCCGTTGACGACAGTTCGTGCGTTGGCTTCTTCATCAGTTGAGGAAGCAATCAACGCAAGTGCCTCTGGTTTCCTAAGCAAT
>NVSO02000039.1 GCA_002401305.2 Rhodobiaceae bacterium
CGGCACCTTTGCCAACATCCGCATCAAAAACCAAATGGTTCCCGGCACTGAAGGCGGCGTAACGAAGTTGCAGCCTGAAGGCAAAGAGATGCCGATCTACGACGCCTGCATGGAATACCAGAAGCGCGGCGAACCACAGATCGTCTTCGCGGGTAAAGAATACGGCACCGGGTCTTCACGTGACTGGGCAGCAAAAGGCACCAACCTTCTAGGTATTCGCGCTGTCGTGGCAGAATCCTTCGAGCGGATCCACAGATCCAACCTCGTGGGCATGGGCGTGCTGCCCCTCCAATTCAAAGGCGGTGACAGCTGGTCTTCATTGGGCTTGAACGGTTCTGAAGTGGTGACCATTAAGGGTGTGGCGACAATCGAACCACGCCAAACAATGACTGCTGCGATCACCTTTGCAGATGGCACAACCAAGAATGTTGATTTGCTCTGCCGCATCGATACCCAAGATGAGGTCGACTATTTCAACAATGGCGGCATCCTGCCATATGTTCTGCGCGATCTGACAGCGGCTGATTAGGCTGACCAACAGATGCATTGAAATTGGGGCGCCTGTCGAGGTGCCCCTTTTTTATGGAAAATTCCGTGGCAAAATCAAACACCCTGTCGACCTCACGTCATTTCACTGCAAGTTTACTCGCCCTTGATCGCTCTTTGGCTTAGATTGAGAGCATGAAAAATCCCTCCGCAAAAACACGCAGCCGTGCAGCCCTCTTTGCCAGCCTTCTTTTGGCCAGCGTCGGCACGATGATCATCGCCCCCTCCGCGCAAGCCGTTGATACCGCGATGTCTAGCCCGGTTGTTGTGGAGCTTTTCACCAGTCAAGGATGCTCCTCCTGCCCCCCAGCAGACGCATTCATGAAGGACTTAAGCCAACGTAAGGGCGTGCTCGCTCTGTCGCTGCCAGTTGATTATTGGGATTATTTGGGCTGGAAAGACACGTTGGCCAGCTCCGCCAACACCAACCGCCAACGGTCGTATCAAAACGGACTGGGGACACGCAACGTCTATACCCCTCAGATGGTCATCAATGGCACCGCACACGCTGTCGGCTCCCGCCGCACCCTTGTGGACGCAGCAATTGCAGCGCAAAGCAAAACCGAAACCGCTGCTCCGCGCATGCACTTTGAAAAGAAAGACGGCATCGTCGAGCTCAAAGTCAGCGCAAGCGCAATGCCGAAAGACCAAAAGCACGCCACCCTATGGCTCGTGCGCTACGACAAAGAAACACCGGTCGACATTAAGCGCGGCGAGAACCGTGGCAAAACCGTTACTTACGTAAATGTGGTGCGGGAAATGATGCCAATCGGCATGTGGACCGGCCAAGCCGTCACCATCGACATCCCAATGGATAGCCTGATGGCCCAAGGCTATGACGGATGCGCCGCCATTCTTCAAGCAGACGGCCAAGGCCCGATACTGGCCGCCGCTGAATTGGATCTCGCAGAACTATAATCCAGCGGCCAGAAGAGACGCGCCTAGCTATCAGCGGGCCGTGTCAGGCCGTCCATGGTTTGAATAAGTTTGACCGAACTGCGCTCATCAAGCTTAAAGGCCCATCCATCCAATTTGGCTTTCAAGGCATCAACCCGGGTTTGAATGACCGCAGGATCAGCGCCAGCACGCACAGCATCCGCGTCAATCGTCACATCGAAGCGCGCCCAAAGGGAGCCACGCCCGCCCATCAAATCAATCCCAAAGCGAACCCCCTCAAAGGTGGCCATTTCCACATGAGGCGCGTTCACAAATGTGATGGCATCCACAGGGGCAACATCTTCAATCTGAACACTGGCCAAAGCCACAGCGCTGCCATTCACAATGGCCGCCCCGCGCCCAACCCGCCCCTCAGGTAAATTCGCAATAGAGAAATCACGCACGCTCGCATCAGGTCGTGACAAATAGGTGGGGTTTGGCGATCCAGACCACAGCACAAGTTCGCGAATGGTGGATCGTTTGATTTTCAGGACATCTGTATCAAGCCAATGGGTCACTTCCCCATTCAATGGCAAACGCCCGCGCGCCAGCCATGTCTGATCAGCCCCATCGCGGCGCACATAAAGCAAACCACGCCCTTGTGTATCGCTCACACCCTCAACGGTTTCACCTGTAAGCAAGCTGAGAATCTCGACATCATCAGCGCCCAGAACTTGCAATCGCACAGCGCGACCTAGATTTTCGGGTTCACGCAACCCAAGTTGGCGATGGAATTTGGGATTAGCGGTGCGCGGTTCAAACTTTTCCAGATCAACAAGACCGGTCAGCACTTGCTGTACCTTTTCATCAAGAGCGGGATATCCCCCGCGCTCTTCAATCACCCATACCTCGTCTTGTTTAATCAGCGTAACGGATTGCGTTCCCTGCATCCCCTTACCGGTCGTAAAGACGATCTTATGCACCAACGCACTGTCATCATTCAACTCTGCAAAGAAAGGTGCTGGCACAAAACGTGTCGCCACTGAGCTTTCCTGCACACTCACCGCAACAATCGCAGCCACACCAAAAAGGGCTGTAACACCGGCCAAAATGCCAAGCCGACGTTTATCAGCCGCCAAACCAGACCGTCCTTTTGATACACTCATGTCTGGCCCGCTCATGCGCCACTCCCATTTTTCAAAGATTGTGTTTTCAAGGAAGCCATATAGAGCGCCCGGCGCCGACGGCGGTAGAACCCATAAAGCAACGCCGCAATACCAATAAATATCGGCATCAAAATGACATTATAAAAGCGCGCGCTCTCGCCCAAGCTTTCAATACCTTCGCGCAACTTCCGCTGCACGCTCCGCAATTCCTTACGGCTGGCGGTGAGCTCTTCACGAATACGCGCACGCTCAACCGCTTGCTGGCTAGAAGACGCCGCTGATTGCGCCACCGACTGCGCACCCGTGCCCTGCGTCCGGCTTTGCAAACTCGCCAATCGCTTTTCGGCTGCTGAAATCTTCACTTGCAGAGCTTCTTCTTCTGCAAGGAAAAGCGCCTCAGCTTGCGCCCGCATCGCTTCAACCACAAGGAAAGGACGCTCTGCCCGTTCTCTCGTGCGCAATGAAATCAAAGCATCTGAGCCCATCATGTTTTCAACAGCATTGAGAATAAATTTTGCATTATCCGCAATCGGCTGGGCCACACGCTCACCAAGATAGCTATCTATGCGTACCCAAAACCGGTCATCAAAAATTTCAGAATCCGCAAACACAATAATATTGGCAGGCGTTTCAGAAACGGACAAATGACTTTCAACCGTTTGAACCCGCTGAGCTTCCGCGTCATCACTGGCTGGCGGACCCTCAAAAGCACTGCTCACAGTCCCGGTCAAACGCGCAGCGATCACATAACTCTCTTCGCTCGCTTTAAAGGTGCGCATGAGGTCATCGGGTCGCGGACCGCTTTTCACATAGTCCAACTCATACAACATGGATTCTTGGGAAGACCGCACCAAAGGTTGGAAAGTGGTGGTCGCTCCCTCAATCGGCTTAAGGTGGCCAACCGTGCCTAAGTTGAGGCGGTCAATATCTGCTGTCACAATATCATTGACGTCCATGCGGTCAGAGCGCAGCGCCAACCAAATCGGATACGCCACTTCTTGACGGCGCGCATCAAACCCAGCCTGAACCCGCTGTGCATTAAGACGGTCGCCGACAATTTTATTTGGTGCCATCACAACACCCCAACTGTCCATCAAACGGCTGAGGTCTGAAGCTTCGGTAAAGCCTTGCACAGGCTTCCCACTTGGGCCTGAGGTCAGGCTCACTTCAGAATGAGGGTCGATGAAGGCTAAGACCCGACCACCGCGCATGACAAATTGGTCGATGGCATAAAGTGTTTTGTCGTTCAATGGTTTGGGATGTGCGATCAACATCGTTGACACACGGCCCGGCACTTCAGCAAAATCTTGTTCTAGGAATTCCAACTGAAACCGATTGAGCAATTCCTGATAGACCATGAATGACTGAGACTGGCCGCGCATCGCCAATTGCATGCCGCCCGCACCGGTATCCATCGGCAAGTTAGTCACGATACCCAAGACAGGTTTTTCTGGCCGCGATAGATTTTGCACCATCCGCGTCAAATCATACTCAAGATATTCTTCCCGCTCGTCGGAGAAAAACGCAATGGTCTCGGTGCCGTCAACTAAGTTGCTGCCCGCAAGACCGAAATAAATAATCTCCCCATCTTGGGTCGGCGCCCCTTTAAGGCCAAGCGACATCGCCCGCTCTTCTGCATCTGAGAAAGGAGCTGGGTCAATCACTTCTAAGATAAGCTTGTCGCCTGCCAC
>NVSO02000004.1 GCA_002401305.2 Rhodobiaceae bacterium
GCCAGATACAAGACATCGGCAGTAGAACATTTGCATAGAAGGTTTAGAGGCTAAAATCCTGATGAAGCGCAATATGAATTCAAGAACAAACTCCGCCCTGAAATCACTCTGCATCGGCATTACAGCCGCAGGTGTAGCACTTACGTTAAGCGCATGCGGCCCGTCCACCAGCAGCTACCCATCCGGCAGTTCAGGGACATGGGGCCCCAATAACCCGACAGGCAAAGAAAGATCTCCGGGCATCTTCGGCGATGACGGCCTTCAAATCTTTGGCGGGAGCGAAAGCTCTTCGGGCGGGAGCGGCATTGGCGTCAATTCATTCCTGTGGCGCGCATCCCTCGATACGCTTTCCTTTATTCCGCTCCTTTCAGCAGATCCTTTTGGCGGTGTCATCATCACTGACTGGTACACGGCAGCTGAGACACCAGGCGAACGCTTCAAAGTCACCACCTACATTCTGGACAAGCGCTTGCGGGCAGATGGCCTCAAAGTAGCCGTGTTCCGGCAGGTAAGAGATTCCAAAGGCGATTGGGTTGACCTTGCAGCCCAAAAAGAAACATCGGTTAAATTGGAAAACGCCATTTTGATCCGTGCACGCCAACTCCGCATCAGCACCATTGAAGCTGAAGACTGATTTTGCGCTGGGTCTTAAGGCATTAGGGCCCAGCACACCAAATTTCAGCGCGGCTTAGGCCGCGTTTTTTGTGCCGTCCATCCAATACCGGTAATACCGTCGACCTGAAACTGACACACCCTCGTCAGAAACTTTGAGAACACCATGACCGATACCAGCAGATACAACGCCAAAGCGGTTGAACCAAAATGGCAGAAAAACTGGACCCAAGCTGAGAGCTTTAAAACTAAAGAAGCCGCAGAAGCTCCCGGTCAGGAAAAATACTACGTATTGGAAATGTTCCCCTACCCCTCAGGTCGCATTCACATGGGGCACGTGCGTAACTACGCCATGGGCGACGTTGTCGCGCGGTTCAAACGTGCTGCAGGGTACAATGTATTGCACCCCATGGGTTGGGACGCCTTTGGCATGCCCGCTGAAAATGCAGCCATGGAAAACAATGTTCACCCCGGTGAATGGACCCACAAAAACATCGCTGCAATGCGCACACAACTCAAAGAAATTGGCCTATCGATCGACTGGGACCGAGAGTTTGCGACCTGCGATCCAGAATATTACCAACACGAGCAAGCCATGTTCCTAGACATGATGGACGCCGGCTTGATTACCCGGAAAAAATCTTCCGTCAATTGGGACCCCGTGGATCATACGGTGCTGGCCAATGAACAAGTCATTGATGGCAAAGGCTGGCGCTCTGGCGCGCGGGTTGAGCGCAAAGAGCTCACCCAGTGGTTTTGCACCATCACAGACAAAGCTGACGATTTGTTGGCGGGCCTCGACAAGCTGGACCGTTGGCCTGAAAAAGTGCGCGTCATGCAAAAGAACTGGATTGGCCGCTCTGAAGGCGCACATGTCTTTTTCCAAATTGCAAAGACATTGCCGGCCTTAGATAAAACCGACACCCAAATCGACGTTTTCACCACACGGCCCGACACGCTATTTGGCGCCTCTTTTTGTGCCCTGTCGCCCGGCCACCCCTTGGTCAAAAAACTTGCCACCCAAAACCCGGAGCTCCTCGCTTTTGTCAAAGAATGCGAGCAGATGGGCACCAGTGAAGAAGCCATCGAAAAGGCGGAAAAACGTGGCTGTGATACCGGCCTCACCGTCAAACACCCTTTCAAAGACGGCGAAACGCTTCCCGTCTACGTAGCCAATTTTGTCCTGATGGATTATGGCACGGGCGCAATTTTTGCCTGCCCTGCTCACGACCAACGCGACATCGATTTCGCCCGCAAATACAATCTGCCCGTGCTGCCCGTGGTTGCCCCCAAGGGCCTTCAAGGGGATGCGCTTACAGACTTCATTGCCGACCTTGGCCAAAGCGACACCGCTTATTCTGGCGACGGCGTAGCGGTTAACTCAGGCTTCCTAGACGGGCTCCCTGTCAAAGAGGCCAAATCTACAGCGATTGAAAAGTTGGAATCTCTGAAGTCCGGCGAAGGCACCGTGAATTACCGGCTGCGCGATTGGGGGATTTCCCGTCAGCGCTATTGGGGCTGCCCAATCCCGATTATTCATTGCGATAAATGCGGTATTGTCTCCGTTCCAAAAACCGATCTGCCGGTGCAATTGCCCCAAGACGTGTCCTTCGACAAACCAGGCAATCCACTAGATCACCACCCGACGTGGAAACACACGTCGTGCCCTAAATGCGACGCCAAAGCGCTGCGGGAAACCGACACCTTTGATACTTTTGTCGACAGCTCTTGGTATTTTGCCCGGTTCTGTTCGCCAAAAGCAGAGACACCCACCACCCGGGAGGCTGTCGATTATTGGCTTCCGGTTGATCAATATATTGGCGGGATCGAGCACGCTGTATTGCACTTACTCTATTCGCGCTTTTTCACCCGCGCGATGCAAGCCACCGGCCATGTGGGAATAGACGAACCCTTTGATGGCCTATTCACTCAAGGCATGGT
The DNA here is from genome assembly GCA_002401305.2 of Rhodobiaceae bacterium. Classification (GTDB taxonomy): domain Bacteria; phylum Pseudomonadota; class Alphaproteobacteria; order Parvibaculales; family Parvibaculaceae; genus NORP139. The sequence goes on from NVSO02000004.1 coordinate 2,554, forward strand.
GACCCACGAAACCTATAAGACAGTGGATGGTAAATGGGCCTCTCCCGACCAGCTCGACTGGTCCGGTCCAGCCCCAACTCTTGACGGCGCACCTATTAAAGTGGGCGCCATTGAGAAGATGTCTAAATCAAAGAAAAACACCATCGACCCGACAGCCATCATTGATCAATACGGCGCTGATACCGCCCGTTGGTTCATGCTATCTGATAGCCCGCCAGAACGCGATGTGCAGTGGACAGAACAAGGCGTAGAAGGCGCGTGGCGCTTCACACAACGGTTTGCCCGCCTCATTGATGCACAAGTGAGCTCTCTGTGTGACATCGATAGCACGCAGCCAGATTTGGACGAGCCTGCCCAAGCACTACACCGCACAGTCCATAAAACGGTCGATACAGTCACAAATTCACTGGAAAATTTGCGCTTTAACAGAGCCGTTGCCCTTATCTATGAGCTCACAAATGCCACCTCAGCTTTCAAAGGGAAAGATAAGGCAGCAACAGCATGGGTAAAAAGAGAAGCGCTTGAGGTTTTGACCCAACTTATCGGACCAATGATGCCGCATTTAGCGGAAGAATGCTGGGAAACACTGGGCCACACAACATGGCTCACACAAACCAATTGGCCGGTTGCAGATCAAGAGCTCTTAGTAGATGATTCAATCACGCTCCCCGTTCAAATCAATGGGAAGCGCCGCGATGAAGTCACCGTGGCTGCCGATGCCGACGCTAAAACCGTCGAAGCCGCAGCCTTAGGACTCGAAAAAGTGAAACAAGCCATTGGTGATAAGCCAGTGCGTAAGGTAATTGTTGTACCCGGAAGGATCGTCAATGTTGTCATCTAAATCTTGGACATCCCACACACAGTCCCTACTCAAATTGACTTCAATCACCTTGCTCGGCTTGGCGCTGACCGGCTGCGGCTTTCGCCCGCTCTACGGCACAAGCGACCAAGGGTCTTCAATTCTTAAAAGCCTGGCGGCAATTGATGTACACGCCAAGAATGACAGCATTGGCCGTGAGTTAGAATTTGGTCTGGAAAATGTACTGGCCTACGACGGGACAGACGCCTACCAGCTGGTGATGACCTATGAACGCACCACTCGCAATATCGTGATTGAACAAGACCAAGAAGTTACACGGAAAAACCTCCAACTAACTGTGAATTTCGTCTTGCGCGAAAGCGGAACCAACAAAGCACTGTTCAAATCCACTGCATTTTCTGTTGTGGGCTATAACTTGGTCGACGCGCCCTTTGCCAATCTCATGAGTAAACGCGACGCCAACAAGCGTGCTGTCGCTGCCTTGTATGATGACATTCGCGCCCAATTGGCGATTTACTTTCAACGCCAACAAAAAAGCTGAGGCCTCCCCCGTGAAACTAAAACCGCGGGAAATTGACGCCTTTGTGCGCAAACCAGATCCCTCCGTACAAGCCATTCTTGTTTTTGGACCCGATCAGGGTTTGGCCCATGACCGCCTCAATAAAATTGCAAAAACTGTTGTTGATGATTTAAGCGACCCCTTCCGGGTGGTGGATATGAATGACACAGATTTGAAGGCCGATCCCGCGCGCTTACCAGACGAAGCCGCTGCCATTTCCATGCTGGGAGGTCGGCGCATCGTACGCATCCGCAATGCCTCAGATGGTCTCACCAAAATCGTTAAACCCTTTTTGGAGAATCCAATAGGCGATGCCCTGATCCTCTTTCAAGCAGGCGATCTAACGCCGCGCTCCTCTTTACGTAAATTATTTGAAGGATCAAAAAAGGGCGCAATTGCCCTTCCCTGCTACGCAGATGACGCCCGCTCCTTAGAAGGCATCATTCGCGAAACACTCAACAATGCCAAACTCTCGATTGAGCCCGAAGCGCTCGGATATCTCACCAGTCACTTAGGCTCGGACCGGGGGGTGACACTCAGTGAGCTGAATAAATTGACCCTCTACATGATGGACCCAGACCAATCGTCCCCGCAGAGTCCATCAGTCACGCTTAAGGACGTGTTGGCCTGTGTAGGCGACACGGCCGCTATTCGGATAGATGATATAGTGGATGCGTGTGCAGGCGGTGACTTCCAAGCCCTAGACCGGGCGCTCTTCAAAGCCGTTGAAGCAGACACGTCACCCATCAGCATTTTGATGGCGGTCACCCGTCACATGACACAATTACATCTGATTTTGGGGCAAGTAGACGCGGGTTCACCGCAAGATTCCGCAATCAAAGCCTTGCGTCCCCCTATTCATTTCGCCCGTCAGGGCGCGGTAAAACGTCAATGCTCCCTATGGGACAGGCGGCGGTTAGACCGCGCACTGACCTTATTGGCCGAAGCAGATCAGCAATGCAAGACAACGGGATTTCCCGATAAAGCCATTTGCGGGCAGGCTCTAATGCGCATTGCACAGGGCGCCCGCGCACCGCGTCCCCGCCTGAGATCATAAAGAAATACCGGGCCAAACAAAAAAGGCCCGCTCAAAGCGGGCCCTTCTTCAAACATTTTGAATAATCATCCGACAACTGATTAGCTACCGAGATGAGAGCCTCCAGCGAGGCCTGAACAATATTGGCGTGAATACCTGCACCCCAAATAACTCTGCCATCACTGCTTTCAACTTCAACATAAGCAACAGCAGACGCATCGGCTCCCGAACCAATGGCATGTTCAGAATATGTTTTGAGCGTCATATCCACACCGCAAGATTTTTTCATCGCCTCCACAAAAGCATCGATCGGGCCGGTACCGTAGCCTTCAATGTCTTTGTGTTTTCCATCCACTTTGATTTCAGCCGACAAAACACGGCGGGCCGGATCTTGTGCATCGGGTTTTGTGCGGTAAGTCACAAAGGAATACGGCGTGTCCCGTTCCAAATAGGTCTTCTCAAAAATCCGCCAAATTTCTGCAGAGGTAACCTCTTTACCCGTTTTGTCCGTAACCTGTTGAACCACTTTTGAAAACTGAGATTGGAAGGCTTTAGGCATCTCCAACCGGAAATCACGTTGCAGCAAATAGGCAATACCGCCCTTACCAGACTGAGAATTCACACGCACAATCGCTTCATATGACCGTCCCAAATCTGCCGGATCGATTGGCAAATACGGAACTGCCCAGACAGGATCATTAGATTTTTCCTGCGCTTCCATGCCCTTCTTAATCGCATCTTGGTGCGATCCAGAAAACGCCGTGAACACCAAGTCGCCCACATAGGGGTGACGCGGATGAATGGGCAGCTGGTTACAATGAATGGCAATATCGCGCAGCTTATCAATATTGTTGATTTGCAATTTTGGATCGATACCTTGGGTGAACATATTCAAGGCAATGTTCACAATATCAACATTCCCCGTCCGCTCGCCGTTTCCAAACAACGTACCTTCTACCCGGTCAGCACCCGCAAGCACACCCATCTCTGCAGCAGCAACACCCGTGCCCCGGTCATTGTGTGGATGCAGGCTCAAGATAACGCTATCGCGGCGATCCAAATGTGTATGCATCCATTCAATTTGATCCGCATAAAGATTAGGGGCTGACATTTCCACCGTCGCAGGCAAATTCAAAATGACCTTACGCTCAGGTGTTGGCTGCCAAACATTCATCACCTCTTCGCACACTTCCTTGGCAAACACCAATTCTGTGCCCGTAAAGCTTTCAGGTGAATATTCAAACATCACATCTGTGTCGGGTACGGACTTAATCAAGTCCTGACAGATGGCAGCACCCTTCACAGCAATATCAACAATGCCCGCCTTATCCAAGCCAAACACCACACGGCGCTGCAAGGTGGAAGTGGAATTGTACAAATGCACGATCGCACGCGGTGCCCCGCTAATCGCTTCAAATGTGCGTTTGATCAGTTCGGGGCGTGCCTGGGTTAAAACTTGAATACTCACGTCAGCAGGCACAGCTTTATCTTCAATGATCGAGCGGACAAAGTCGAAATCGGTTTGAGAGGCAGCCGGAAAACCAACTTCAATTTCCTTGAAGCCCATTTCAACCAGCGCATCAAACATGATCCGCTTACGTTCCGGATCCATTGGTTCAATCAATGCCTGATTGCCATCCCGCAAATCCACAGAACACCAAACCGGCGCCTGAGTTAAAACATTGTCTGGCCACTGCCGATTTGCCAATTTGATGGGCTGAAAGGTTTCATATTTTTCAATCGGCATGCCGGAAGGCATTTGGCGTTCGCGTGTATTACGTGTGGGCAATTTTTTAGATGTCGTCATGACCTTCGGTCCTATTTAGTTTTAGTGAGTGGGACCGCTACAGCCGCCGGATGTCCCTGAAAATTGGACCGGCGACCGCCTGTTAGTCGAGCATCATGGGATGCCAGACCAATGCAATCATTCAAAGAAGCACGATGCTGCAAAGAGAAATCTGTGGAAGTGACAGACAAGAGATGACCTCAAAATTCAAAATTTGGTAGAAGAATTACAGAAGAATTGGATGAAACAACCAAGTAATTTTCTAAACCCAAAAACTTACAAAATGGAAGAAGCTTCCTTAAAGTCGCCAGACGGCGAACGCCCGGTCCGCGTCAAACGGCCGGGTTGGTAAGTCGTAGGTCAAGAATGTTGTTCCAGATCATCATGTCACCAATTTAGGCCCGAATTGAGTGAATCGCAAGCCTACAAACCGGCCTCTGTGCTCGCCCTAAGCGTAACTAAGCCTCACTTAAAACTCGTTAATGCACGAGAGAAGCCCTTATAAAACACAAAACTCACCCTATTTTGAGAAGCTCAATGCCGCAAAAGGCTTCTCCTGCCATTTTAGAGCGGACCATGAGCCAAGCGACGGCAAATTTCATCGAGTTGCTCGAGCGTAATGTAAGAAATAGTCACATCCCCGCCCTCATCCCCATGATGATCAACCGAAACCGCCAAGCCTAATGCATCAGAAATATTCTTCTCCAACGCCCGCGTATCAGCATCTTTCATGCCCGAACTGGCCACACGACCAGATTTAGGTTTTTTGGCTGCTTTGGGCTTTGGTTCTTTATCCGCCCGAACCAATGCTTCAGCACCCCGAACAGACATACCTTCAGCAACAATTTTGCGCGCTAAACTCTCTGCATCAGGGTGACCAATAAGGGTACGTGCATGACCAGCAGATAGATCGCCTTCCCCCACCAATGCCCGCACACTTTCAGGCAAGCCCAACAGGCGCAACAAATTGGCCACATGAGACCGGCTTTTTCCGATGATTTTGGACAATTGTTCCTGAGTATAGGCGAATTGGTCCACCAAACGCTGATAGCCCATCGCCTCTTCAACGGCATTCAAATCTGCTCGCTGAACATTTTCAATAATGGCAATTTCCAAGGACTCATGATCACTGAGTTCTTTGACAATGACAGGTACCTTGTGCAGCTGCGCCCGCTGACTAGCACGCCAACGTCGTTCGCCTGCCACAATCTCATACGATTGATCTTTACCTGGAATCGGACGTACAACAATTGGCTGTAAAACACCCTTCTCGCGGATAGAATCTGACAGATTTACCAGGTCTTCTTCGTGAAAATTCTGGCGTGGCTGAAACGGATTGGGACGCAAAAACTCAATGGGCACTTCTTTAATGCCCCGGCGGCCTGCATCATTCGCATCGCCTAATTCAAAGGCTGCGTCATCTCCAATGAGAGCGGCCAAACCGCGTCCTAAACGTGATTTTCCCTGTCCATCTTCGGCGTTCATAAGCCCTCCATTTCTTAACAAAATTGGCGTACGGGCTGCGTTATCACCAATTTATCCCCAATTAGCCCTACCCGGTAGTTCCACAGAAAAGTCCCAATTTCTGCTGTTTTTCGCCCCTTTTTGGCAAAAAATATTGTCGGTATGGCTAAATGTTAATAGTTTCAATAGGTTAAAGTGAAATCCTAAGAGTCCTGAGAGACTCGTTTAACGTGTACTCGAAATACATTGATTCCATTGCGTGTTTTCCATTAGTGGTGGAAAAACCATCATGCTGCCGGTTTTGGAGCGAGTAATTTCTCGCGTGCAATCAACTCCGCAGCCAATTTCAGATACGCTTGGCTGCCACTGCATTTAAGGTCATACACAATGGCCGGCTTACCGTAAGAAGGTGCTTCGGAAAGACGCACATTTCTAGGGATCACCGTACGGTAAACCTTGTCGCCAAGATAAGACCGCACATCATCCTCCACTTGGCTAGAAAGGTTGTTTCGTTTGTCATACATCGTAAGCACAATGCCTTGAATATCCAAATCTGGATTCAAACTCGTCTTCACCCGCTCTACGGTGCGCAATAATTGGCTCAGCCCTTCGAGCGCAAAAAACTCACATTGCAAGGGCACCAAAATGGAATCTGCAGCGGTCATAGCATTAATTGTCAAAAGATTGAGAGACGGCGGGCAATCAATAAGAATATAGGAATAGGGCCGCAGACTAACAGCAGCATCGCGACCTTCGCGCGGATGACCCGACAAGGGCATACGATGAAGCGCGTCGCGTAACCGATGGGACCGGCGAGAAACACTACTCAACTCCAATTCCGCGCCCAGCAAATCCATGGTTGAAGGCATCAGATCAAGGCCCGGCACCTGTGTTGGAACAATTGCATCTTCCGCCAAACGAATGCCCACCAAAACATCATAGGCAGAAACCACCCGCTCACTGCGTTCAACC
>NVSO02000040.1 GCA_002401305.2 Rhodobiaceae bacterium
CAAGCGGCTGGCCAAATGACGGGTCAACATCACCATGCCGGCTTTTGATGTGGAATAAGAATAGGTTTCCAAGGATGGGGGGTTCAAGCCGTTGATGGACGCAATGTTGATGATGCGTGCTTTGGCTTCCGGTGTGGCTGCGGCGCGCAGCAATGGCAGCAATTTTTGAGTGAGGAAGAAGGGACCCTTCACGTTGATGTCCATTACTTTGTCCCAGCCTTGCTCGGAGAACACGTCGATTGGCTCGCCCCAGCTTGCGCCCGCATTGTTGACGAGGATGTCGAGTTTTTCTTCGCGGTCTGAAATCTCTTTTGCAAAGCCTTCAACGCCTTCCAATGTGGAAAGGTCATATGGCAGAGAAATGCAGGTGCCGTATTCTGACAAACGCTCGGCCGTTGCGTTACATGGGTCTGCTTTACGGGCGGTGATGTAGACTTTCGCGCCGTTTTGCACAAAGCCATTTGCAATCATCTCGCCGATGCCGCGTGAACCGCCGGTGATGACAGCGACTTTACCTTTGATGTCGAATAAATTCTTCATGTGAATTTCCTTAAGCCATTGTTCCCGCTAGCGTTATTTTGGCTGGGGACGTGTTGAGTATTTTGATGGGCGGACCCTATCATGGCGGTGGTGGTTGGCCAAATGGGATCTGGTTTTCGGGGGGGGCTAGTTCAGAATTTTCGTTAGGAAATTGTGTCCCGTTGGCGTGAAGCCGAGCTTTTTATACAGGGCTTGGGCGCGCACGTTTTGATCAGTTACTTCAAGGTGGGCACTGGCCAGTCCAAGCTCGCGGGCCTTCTCGATAATTGTATTGAGAAGAGAAGTGCCATTGCCGCCACGTGCTTCTTCTTTCAAGAACAGCTCATCGATGAACCCATCTTTGCCACCGCAATAGACGCTAAAGCCGAAGGTGAGGACGTAGTAGCCGACATCCGCGCCGTCTTGTTGGATGATGCGGGCGAAGATATTGTCTGGGCCTTGCACCAATTGATCAATGGCGGGGTCATGGAGCTCGGGCTTATACGTTAGGCCATCAAATTCGTAATAGGCGCGCACCAGCTCCTCCATCAAAGACCGATCTTGCGGGGTGATGGGCCGGTAGGTGAAGGGCTGTTTAGTCTCATTGTTTTTTTGTGTCATGGCGTGAATTTTAGGGGATTTAGGCCAAAAGAAAACCCCGAAAGCGCAAGGCCGTCGGGGTTTTCAAACGTGTCAGAATCGGGGAGTTACGCGACGAATGCGTCTTCATCCAAGATCATCAAATCTTCAGAACCAAGTTCTAGACGCTCAAGGTAAGCGGCTGTGTTTGGCACTTCACGTTCCAACCAGAATTTGGCCAGAACCAATTTGCGTTTGTAGAAGTCAGGATTGCCTTCACCGGCTTCCAATTTAGCCAGAGAGACTTTCGCCATTTGAGCCCACATGAAGCCCAAAGTAACGACACCAAAGATGTTGAGCATTTCGTATGAGGCAGAACCTGCATTGTCGAAATTCTTTGGTGCGTTTTCCATCAACCAACCAGCGGCTTTACCCATGCGCTCGTAACCCACTTTGAGGGGGGCCAAGAACGGTTGCATTTTCTCGTTGCCTTCATTTTCTTTAATGAAGCCTTCGATTTTTGCAAAGTAAGTCATGGTTGCCCGACCGCCTTTGGAGGTCATTTTACGACCCACAAGGTCAAGGGCCTGAATGCCGTTTGCGCCTTCGTATACTTGGTTGATACGGGCATCACGCACGAACTGCTCTAGGCCGTGATCGCGAATGTAGCCGTGGCCACCCAGGATTTGCAAAGAGTTGTTGGCGGTCTCAAAGCCTTTGTCTGTGAGGTAGGCTTTAATGACAGGTGTGAGAAGCTGAGACAGATCTGCTGCTTCTTCCCGCTCTTTGGCGTCCGGTGAATCTTTCATGATGGAGAACAACATCGATACCCACATTGTGAGCGCGCGTCCGCCTTCAACGAAGGAACGGTTTTGCAGTAACAAACGACGCACGTCTGGGTAGACGATGATCGGGTCAGCTGATTGCTCAGGGTTTTTAGCGCCTGTCAGTGAGCGGCCTGCGGTGCGTTCTAGTGCATAAGCAGCACCGTTTTGTGTGGACACTTCCCCGATGGCAACGCCTTGGATGCCAACACCCATGCGGGCGCCGTTCATCATGCCAAACATGCCGGCCATACCAGATGCTTTGGATTTTGGTGCTGCTTTACCATCTGCAGATTTCTTCTCAGGTGCGCCACCCAATTTGTAGGCGACAGCATCGTCGAAGTTCATCACGCAAGTGGATGAGCCTTTGATGCCCATTTTTTTCTCGATGGAGCCAACCGTCACGCCATTGCGTTTGGTCATTTCACCGGTTTCTGGATCGACGAGGAATTTTGGTACCATGAAGAAGTTCACAGTGCCCAAGTCGTTCTGCAATTTGCCGTTTTCGTCTGGGATCTTGGCAATCACCATGTGAATGATGTTGTCAGTAATGTCTTGGTCGCCACCAGAGATAAAGATCTTGGTGCCGTTCATTTTGTACGTGCCGTCATCTTGCAAGTCAGCGCGTGTTTTCATGATCTTGAGATCAGTACCGCAATGAGGTTCGGTCAAGCACATGGTGCCTGCCCATTCTCCCGATACCATTTTGGGTGCAATGTGCTCTTTCATCCACGGCGCGCCTGTGCCCCAAAGGGCGGAATAGGCAGCGTTGGAGAGGCCAGGGTACATGCAAAATGCTTGGTTGGCAGACATGCCCATTTCGGTGAAGGCAAATGTCATCACGGATGGCAAGTTTGCGCCGCCCAGTTCTTCTGGCGCGCCCAAACGGTTCCAGCCGCCTTCGCAATATTGTTCCCATGCTTCTTTGAAGCCTTTGGGTGTGCGTACAACACCGTTCTCAAGGGTACAGCCTTCTTCGTCGCCGCTTTGGTTCAGGGGCTGCAAAACTTCTTCACAGAATTTCGCGCCGCCTTCCAAAATTGCGGAAGTCATGTCTGGGGTCAGGTCTGCAAAACCGGGCAGGTCTGTGCGTTCCTCAATTTTGAGCCAATCATGGAACAAAAATGCAAAGTCATCTACTGGCGCCTTATAAACTGGCATTGGGGCCTCCCTACTTTCAATTATGTAAGTTTAGTCCCGGGCATTTTATCTGGATACGGTGATCTGTCGAGTAGAATCCACGTTTACCCCGGTGACGCTCCGGAAAATTCCAATAAACAGCAAAAAAGGGGAGCACCTGTACAAGCGCTCCCCCTTGAAATTGTACGCGACAATGATGTGTTTACGTGTCGGTAAAGACAGGCGCCCGCTTTTGCATGAAGGCTTTGAGCGCTTCGATGTGGTCATTGGTTTGGGCACAGAGAATTTGATTGCGGTCTTCCATCGCAACCACGGCCTCTAGCGAGCCTGCATCAACGGACATGTTGAGGCATTCTTTTGTCAGGCGCAGGCCAATGGGAGAGGTGCGAAGCATCTCATCAATGAAGCTTTGGGCGGCTTGGGGTAATTCCTCTTGCGGCACCACCTCGGATACAAGGCCAACAGCGAGGGCGCGTTGGGCTTTGATGAAACGGCCCGTCAACATGAGTTCAGAGGCGACCGACACGCCGATGAGGCGAGGTAGGAAATAAGAGCAGCCGATATCGCACGCGCCCAAGCCGATTTTAATGTAGGCGGCGTTGAATTTGGCGTTGTCTGCTGCGATGCGAATGTCTGAGGCTAAGGCCAATGAGAATCCGCCGCCACACGCTGCCCCTTGGACCAATGAGATGATGGGTTGTGGGCAGCGGCGCATGCGGATGATGATTTCAGAGATACGGCGCTGGGTGGTGAGTCCAATTTGGGGTGTGCGCAGAGAAGAGGCAGCATCGCCCGCGTAGGCGTTGGAGCCTTCCTTCAAGTCTAAGCCCGCGCAGAAATTTCTGCCTGCGCCTTGAAGCACAACAATGCGCACTTCTTTGTTCATGTAGAGGCTGTCGAAATAGCGGAGCAGTTCATCTACCAGCTGTGTGTTGAATGAGTTTTGCTGGTCGGGCCGGTTGAGCGTTACCCAATCGACCGGTCCATCTTGGCGGATCGATAGGGTGTCATAAGAATAGTTCCGGCTCACATCCCATGGCGGCGTGTGTGACGGTGTTGGGCTTCCATTAGATGTCGACATGTCTCTCTCCTAAAAGTTCTTTAGAGAGACTTTTACCCAATCAATTGACGCATTCAAGGCCTTAAGAAACGGGATCCGCGCGGTAATTCTTCAAAAGATTGCCCGCCGCTGCGTAAACCTCTTGTACAGGGAGGTTCGATAAATCATCTACTTCGATGACTTGCACATTTGGCCGGTGGATGCCGGATTTATAGGCTGGAAAATAGCGCCCAAACAGAGCGACTGTGATTTGATTCATATGGGCAGCGAGATGAACAGGGCCTGTGTCATTGCCGACCACAAAGCTCGCCTCCTTCATCAAACCGGCAAGGGCTGGCCAGTCGAGATAGGGGTCGCCTTGGATCATGACAGAGGGAAGGGTTTTGCAAAGTTCCACATCATCTGGACCGGGACACGTCACCGTCTTGTAGCCATCGGCTTCAAGTTTGGTGATGAGTTCTTTGTAGTGCGGCCAGCGTTTCACGATGTGCTGCGCTGAAGAGCCGGGCACCAAGAAGATGTAAGGCTTGTCTGTCAGGTCGTATTTGGCAAGCAGCTCGCTAACGTCTTCAGCCAGCCATGAAATGTTAGGCGCGATGGCATGTTTTGAGACGAGCCCGGCTTCAAGCAATTGGGTTTGATATCTGGGCAGGCCAATAATCTTGTTGCGGTCTTTTGAGCGCCGTCTATGGCTGGCGCCACGCACAATCCCGGACCACGGGGTCTTGGGAAATAGAAACCGGAAGTAAGACCCGGAGCGTCCGTTGTTTTGCAGATCGACCACAAAATCAAACTTTGCGGCGCGAATGCGTTTGCGCAACTTCGCCATGGCGGGCACATGCCAGCGCGAGGCGCGGGGGTCTTCAAAAATGTCGTCCACCCATGGGCAGCGGGCAAAATATTTTGCGTAAGCCGGTTCGCTCATCACCGTGATATGGGCATCAGGATAGTTTTCCCGAATGTCCTGAAAGGCACCATCGGCTTGGATGATATCTCCCAAGGCACCATGTTTGATGACGAGGATGTTTTTTGCTGCGGGCTTCGTAATCATCGTGTGCGTACTATTTCTTCGTAGAGTGTGTGATACCGCTGGGTGATGATGGCTTCGTTGAACTCTGTCCGGTGGCGCTTAGATCCATTGGTGACGAGCTCTTGAGCAAGGTCTGGGTTTTGCAAAACTTTGTTGATGGCTTTGGCTATCGCATCGGCATCGTTGATGGGAACGAGTAGGCCGTCTTTTTGATCATGCATCAATTCTGAAGGGCCATTGCTGGCGGCGGCAACCAAGGGCACGCCGTGGGCCCACGCCTCAAGCATGACATTGCCGAGCGGCTCATAGCGGGAGGGGAATACGCAGACATCGGCGGCTTTCAGCAAAGCTGTTCGGTCGGTTTGCCAGCCGATGAATTTGACCCGGTCTTGCAATCCAAGGGAGTGGCTTAAGGTGGTCAGTTCTTTGCGCAAAGGGCCTTCGCCCGCAATCCAGAGATGAGCTTTGGGCACATTTGGCATTGCATTGATGAGCACATCGAGCCCTTTGGCAGGGTGAAGCCTACCCATAGCCAGAAGCAAGGGGGCGTCTTCTGGTGTGTCAAAATTCGCGCGCGGCATGGCGGCACTGTCGTTGACGGTGCAGAAGTTTGGCACATAGTGCACTTGGTTATCGGACCAGCCGCATTCTTTTAAATAGGTCACAATGCCGGGCACATTCCCGATCATGTGATCGTGTTTGCGGTAGTGCTTCATTTTGTAGAAACCACCCAAACGGGCCACGCGGATAAAATCGCCATCTGGGCACAGGGCCGCGGCGCGGTTCATCCACGTCATCACGATGTCTGGTTGCAGGTCTTGGACCAAGCGTTTTAAACCCCAGCGGGTTGCTAAATCGAAACGGCCAAAACTAAAGAGGTGCGGGTCTGCGCCGACGTCGTGCAATTGTGCTTCTCTGTGGGGGTGGGGCCGCATGCCAAAATGTACATCTTCTCCGGCCGCTTTTAGGGCGGTGCCGAGTGTGATGTAAAATGTCTCAGCTCCCCCAGCGGGTGAACCTGCCATTAGCTGCAAGCTGCGGACCGTCATGTAGATCGCCCTCGATAATCGCTGTCATTAGTGACCGGGGCATATCAGTACAGGGTTATTAAGCTGCAAGCAATCCACAGCTTACTCCGCAGCATACAGGGCCCGCCGATGTTTGAGCGGGCCCTGTCGAGAGGTTCAGTATTAGAAGTGGGCGGTGAGCACAAGGCGCACGTCGCGGCCCGGTTGTAGCACTTCGTCTTTGCGCATGGAGCTGTGCAGACGAATGTCATCGTCGAGCAAATTGTGCCCTACGAGGCCAATGTCTAGCTGATGGTTGCCAATTTCCACCTGGGTGTTGATATTTGCGTTGAGCAAATTATAGCCCTTCGTTGGCGTTTCGTTGTCAGCCACAGAGGTTTGTTTGCTGGCCCGCAGAACATTGATACGCGCGTTGATGTCATCTGTCTCCCAGAAAAGGCCGAGCCCGTAACGTAGTGGTGGAATACGCGGAACATTCCCGCCACCTGTTGCATCGCTTGAAAAACGAGCTTTTACAAAGTCAGCCTGTCCGTCGATGCCGAAAACCCCTTGGGATGTGGACAGGAGGGACCATTTGGCTTGGGCTTCTGCACCCCAGAAGAATGCATCACGCTGTACAAACAGGGCTTCTGAAAGTTCTTGAGGGGGCGCGATTGCGCAGGATGCATAGTCGTGGTCGCAGGTGCGTCCGGTGAGATGCTTGTAAATGAACCCATCAAATTGGCTGGCATAAGCCGATACTTCGAAGGTAAACGGAGACGCATAACGCCGCAGGCTGATTTCTGCGGAATAGGCTGTCTCAACATCTAGA
>NVSO02000041.1 GCA_002401305.2 Rhodobiaceae bacterium
TCTTCAAAGCCGCCCACCAGCTGGTCCAATCGGCACACAACAATATGAGTGTCTGGCAAATAGCCTAAGCGGGTCGCAAAATCTGCCCCAGAGGCGACAGCTAGCGTCCCGGTTTCAGCCACAGCTGCAAGGCAAGCCGTTACAGATGTGCCGCCATCTAACTTATCGCGCGCAATGTCGTCGTGGAGGGTAAGCTCTGTCTGAGCGGCCCACGGCAAGCTTGTGATCGCGGCTTCTGTGGAGCACCAAATATCACCGGGCAGCGATCTCTCTGCCAAATAACGGGCAACCTCTGTGGGCACATCTTGGGCGTTGCTCAAGTTTGCAATCGTGCAGGCCAACGCGGTTGCTTTTTCCTTGAATTGGGCAAGACACGCCTCCCCCGTCGTTAGTGCCACAGCGGGCACTAAGGGTTCGGGCCTCGGTGTGTCGGCGGTCAAAGGCGTAGAGGCTTTTCTGAGCCGCGCAAAAATTTCATCCCGTGCTGTACTCATTTCCCCTCTCCTTCAGCGTTTGAAGGGCGCGCGGTGTCCTTAGGCGGGGCGGCCTTTTGGGCTTTCTTATATTGCGACAAAAAGCTGCCTCCCGACGGCGCGGACAAGTTTCGGCTGTTGGTCCAACCCGCCGCAATGAAGGGAAGTTTTGTGATCCACCGGCCCTTCGGATTTGGCGCTGAAGCCATTAAATTCATACCCACGAGGCTCAACGACGTAAAGAAACGGTAGGCGCGTGGATGATGTGCAAGCCACGTCCACACACCCAGCCCCCAGCGCGCTGTTGTGGGAGAGAGATGTTGTTCAAATTCCTTCTCCCGCCAATGGCGCATCAATTTGGGCAAGGGAATGCGAACCGGGCAGACTTCCTCGCATTTACCGCAAAAGGTAGACGCATTGGGTAAGTCGCCTGCTTGGGAAACGCTGGTGAGTGCTGGCGTCCAAACCGAACCCATGGGGCCAGAATAGACAGAGCCATATGCCTGACCGCCGACAGCACCGTAAATCGGACAGGAGTTTAGGCACGCGCCGCATCGGATACAGCGCAGCATTTCCTTAACCGGGGAGTCCAACATGTCGGAGCGACCATTGTCGACCAACACAATATCAAAACTCTCGGGACCATCGCCGTCCCCTTTTTGACGCGGGCCTGTGTAGAGAGAGACATAGTTGGACGTTTCTTGGCCTGTGGCGGAACGCGGTAACAACCGCAGCAATACGCCGACATCATCCAAATTGGGCACCACCTTCTCAATACCCGTCACAACGATGTGACGCTTCGGCAGCGTGGCGGTTAGATCGGCGTTGCCTTCATTGGTGACCAATACAATTTGACCAGTTTCAGCGACCAGGAAATTAGCCCCGGTGATGCCAATGTCAGCGTTCTTAAACCGCTCGCGCAACACAATGCGGGCTTCTTCCACCAATTTTACTTTGTCTTCTACTTTTTCGGTTCGACCGTATTCTTTATGCGCCTCATAGAAGGTATCGGACACTTGGGCTGCACTCAGGTGCAACGCGGGGCCGACAATGTGGAACGGTTTTTCTTTGCGCAATTGAATGATGTATTCGCCCAAGTCCGTCTCGGTAACGACAAGCCCTTGAGCCTCGAGATGGTCGTTTAGCTCCAGCTCTTCAGTCACCATAGATTTAGATTTGATGATCTGTTTGGCCCCTGCGTCTTTGCACAATTTGGCAACGATGCGATTGGCTTCTACCCCGGTGCGGGCCCAATGAATGCGACCTCCATTTTCGTTGACCTTTTTCTCAAAGGCGTCGAGGTAGTCTGGCAAATGATCAAGGGCGTGATTGCGGATGTCCCGGGCACGGTCTCGCAACGCGTCAAACTCAGGTAATTGAGCGACAACTGTTTCGCGCATCAGCGGGAACATTTTTCCCAAAACGAAGAGCGCCCCGGCCAGACTTTCATCTTTGAGGGCTTCGGCAGATTTCTCGTGAAATTGATCGGAGGTGACATGCATGGTTTAACCCTCTCCCCGGTCTGGAACCATGCCCGCGAGCACCTCGGCCACGTGAACTGCTTCAATTTTTTCACCGCGTCGATTTAAGCGCCCTTCGACATTGAGCAAGCAGCCAACGTCGCCCATGGCCACAAGATCCGCGCCTGTGCCGACAATATCTTCCGCTTTCTTCTCGACCATGTCGCCGGAGATGTCCGAATATTTCACGCAAAAGAGACCGCCAAAGCCGCAGCACACTTCAGGCTCATTCATTTCAATGAGCTCAAGACCTGTTACCGTCTTCAATAAATCGCGCGGCTGTTGTTTAACTTTAAGTTCGCGTAAACCTGCACAGCTGTCGTGATAGGTAACTTTGCGATTGCAGCTCGCCGATACTTCTTTCACACCGGCAATGCCCGTAAGGAAAGCCATGAGCTCATAGGTACGGCTGGCAAGCGCTGTCAAAGGCGCATGTTCTTCTTCTGAGGGATCAAACAAATCGGGATAATGCGTGTGCACCATGCCGCCGCAAGAGCCGGACGGCACCACGACATATTCGAAGTCTTGAAATGTCTTGAGGAAATGACGCGCCATTTGACGGGTGCCTTCCCGATCTCCGCTATTGAAATTAGGCTGCCCGCAGCACGTTTGGTTTTCAGGCACCGCTACATCGTAGCCAGCATCTTCCAATAGTTTTAAGGCTGCGAACCCTACGCGTGGGCGCATTGTATTCACAACGCATGTCGCGAAAAGTGCTACTTGTTTGCTCATCTAATGTCCGGTCGGTTGGTTGGCTTATCGGCAACAATCAATAGGCCCCTACTCTACGCGAATTTTTCGCAAGGGCAATCCGTGTGCGGGTCAAAAAAAGGCGGCACCCGAAGGTACCGCCTTAAAATCATTGTATGCGCTGAAACCTAAAGAGCTTCAACGATCGTCACGTTAGCCAAACCGCCACCTTCACACATGGTTTGCAAACCATAGCGCTTGTCGCGGCTTTTAAGAGCGTGAACCAATGTTGCCATCAGTTTTGTGCCTGATCCGCCCAATGGGTGGCCCAAAGCAATCGCGCCGCCATTTACGTTCAAACGTTCTGGATCCGCACCGGTTTCTTTCAACCAAGCCGCTGGCACTGATGCGAAGGCTTCGTTGACTTCGAACAGGTCGATGTCATCGATTTTCATCGCAGCTTTTGCAAGCGCTCTTTCGGTTGCTGGGATTGGTGCTTCCAACATGATCACCGGATCGCCACCGATCACTGTCATGTGATGAATGCGAGCCATTGGGGTCAGGTTGTGATCTTTGAGGAACTGCTCACTTACGATCATAACGCCAGAAGCGCCATCGCAAATTTGGCTTGAGCTGGCTGCTGTCAATGCGCCGCCTTCAACCAACAGCTTCACACCTTTGATGCCTTCGATGCTGGCATTAAAGCGAATGCCTTCATCAATGGTATGCATGCTTGTGCCATCATCAGTTGTGACTTCAAGCGGCAAAATCTCGTCTTTGAATGCACCAGACTCAGTCGCTGCAATCGCCTTCCGGTGGCTGTTGTAGGCAAATTCGTCGAGGGTATCTTTGCTCAAACCGTATTTTTTCGCCATCATTTCGGCACCAGTAAACTGGTTGAATTTAATGCCGGGATAACGCTCACCCATGTGTGTGCTGGTTGGAATGCCAAAGCCGTTTTTCATTGCCAAAACCGATGGCAAGCCCATTGGCACGCGAGACATGCTTTCCACACCCGCCGCAATCACACAATCCATCACGCCAGACATCACGGCCTGTGCAGCAAAGTGCATTGATTGCTGAGATGATCCGCACTGACGGTCAACGGACGTTGCAGGAACGCTTTCAGGCAATTTGGAAGACAGCACGGCATTACGCGCAATGTTGTTTGACTGTTCGCCAGCTTGGCCCACGCAGCCCATGATCACATCTTCAACAGCTGCTGGATCGATCGCTGTTTTGTCGATCAATGCGTTGAGCACCTGACCAGCCAAATCAGCTGGGTGCCAACCTTTAAGTTTACCGTCACGACGGCCACCAGCTGTACGGACGGCGGCAACAATATAGGCTTCTGCCATGGGTATCTCCCTGTTCGCTTTAATTTATAGGTTTTCAGGCTTCCCTATACGTTAGCTTACGTAAGGGAAGTCAAATAGATTTCACACCCTTGCCA
>NVSO02000042.1 GCA_002401305.2 Rhodobiaceae bacterium
CAAAATGAGTTTGACGGGCTGAGCGGGATTGGTTTCTTCGACGGCGTTGCCCAAGCGACGCACAGCATCTGTACACAGCTTGCGGGGCTGGCCAAACATGCCTTTGAAACTTAAGACGTGGCCTAAGCAGGAGATGATTGCATCGCAGTCTCTGACTTGCGCGATCATTTCCGCGTCGCTCAAATCCAATAAGCTTGCTTCCTTGACGGAGAGATTGGGGTGCTCTGAAACGAAGGGGGATAGTTTTTCGCGGGAGCGGACGACAATCCGCACTTGGTGGCCCTTATTCAACAATTGCTCCACTACCGGCTGGCCTGTCATGCCTGTCGCGCCCACTACGAGAATTTGTCCCACGTTCTTATCCTATGTTCAGCGATGTCCAATGGTTTGCCGTTAAGGCTTCGCATGTTTGGGCGAGCAGTGCACGGATTATTGCGAGAGGCGTGGAGGTATTTTAGGCGGGCTCTACACGTAAAATTATATCAAGGCCATATTTGAAGTGGGCGTCGGCGGGGAGTTTTGATTGAACAGCGGCGGCCTTTTTGAGGAGGGGGAAATCTGCTTCTGGCAGGGACAGTATTTCTGCAATGAGATTTTCAGTGGGGCTGGTGCCATACCGCTCTGTTGCCTGGGCTTGCTCATCTCTTTTTTGGGCAAACTCAATCGTTAGGTTCACCACGTTGGAATAGAGCAGCCACGCTTGTTTGATGGAAAAGTTGGCGTTGGTGAGCACGCTCAATGCCTTCTCATAACCTCATAATGTAAAATACCCGTGGGTCCAGCCGCCATCATGAAAGCGGCACTGCCGGGGTGAAGCGCTAGCTGGTCATACATGGCGTGGGAAAGCTTCTTCATCCACGTGCGCCAGTTTTTGGTTCTGGGAGGCAGGGGGAGGTGTTGGGTCATCGCATTGACAACGGCACCGCGCAGGGCCGCACTGGTCGGGAAGTAATAATAAAGTGCAGCGTCGCTCACGCGTAGTTTACGGGCTAATCGCAGCATCGATAGATTTTTGAACGGGATTTCTAACGCCGTTTGGAGGATGCGGTCGCGTGACAGGGACGGGGGGCGGCCTACAGGATTGCGTGCGGTGGAACTCATTCTAATTCCTTCGAATATTTTAGACCCCTCAAAAATAATTGACCTTGCCGTTAGATTCAACCATTTTTAGCGTTCAATCATACTGGGACGTCTAGAATATGAAAAACCTCCTCCTCCGCCCTGTTGCGCTTCTTGTTGTCGTTAACGTTCTTTTTTTGGCAAATGATGCTGTGCGTTCGCCTGTCTTTGCAGATGAATGTTCCCCGCAGAGATTAGTCTGTGATCAGCTGGTTGCCAAATATGACGGAATTTACCGTTCATCTCGATATGTGAATCTTCCCAATGGCGCCCGCATTGCGGTGGATGTTTTGCGACCAACCTCAGACGATGTGGTCGTCGAAAAACCCATGCCCGTTCTCTTTGTGCATGCGATCTATAATCGAGCGATCCGTCTGGTTCACGAATATGAGGTGCAAGAGTCTACCCTCATTTCTATGAATTTCTGGCAACGATGGATGGTTTGGGCCTTTTCCCTTTCTAATGGTGGGGAAATGGTCGTTGATCAGGCCCAAATGATCCCGTGGATTGGGGAGCTTGTTCAGCAGGGGTATGTGGTTGTTGCCGCGGATGCGTCTGGCACGGGTGCTTCTTTTGGCCAAAGCTTACAATCTGCTGAGGACTACCGTGATGAATCTAGTTTGTTGATGGATTGGATTGTGGCCCAGCCTTGGTCGGATGGGACCATCGGGGTGTTTGGCCAATCCTTTCATGCGCTCACGGCTTATGCGGCCATGTCCAGTCAGCATCCGGCGTTGAAGGCTGCCTTTGTGTCATCCCCCCCTCTCGATGCTTACCGCTCTATTGGGTTTCCCGGTGGAGTTGGTAACATCGGGTTTGGGAATAGCTATATGAAAATTGCTGGTGATTTAGACCTCTTGGCAACGCCTGTAGAGGGCGATGTCAATGGTGTGCTTTTCAAGCAAGCGATGAGTGAGCGTGAGGGACACCGTTTCTCGGATTTGGTGACAGATGTCATTTCTTCTACCCCCTTTCAGGATGGTGTGAGTGATAGGTTCCAGATCGGATGGGATAATCTTTCGGGCCTTCCTTCGTTTGACGTGGTGCATACTTCTGGCATTCCGGTTTTTAATGTTGGTGGGTTCCGCGACATGTTTACGAAGGATACAATTTTTTGGCATGAAAACCTTCAAGGGCCTAAGAAACTAGTCATGCGTCCGTGGCATCACCGAGTTTTAAACTCGAGCTTGAATGATTTTGATCCCGCTCCTCATGCGCATGCTTGGTTCGATAAATGGTTGAAGAATGAAGATGGTTTAGGCGACGACACGGCTGATGTTACGTATTTTTCCTTGGCAGGAATTTCTGGAGAGGAAGCGCAGGGCAAATGGTGTCAGGCAGAACAATGGCCTCCGCGTCATGCTGCTAACCTCCCCTTCGTGCTCTCCTCAACCAATATGTTGTTGTCAGATTCTTCGATCGATACGGGTGAGGCGCAGCGCGTGTTGACGGTTACTTCTGAGGGCGCGATGACAAGTGGGGTGGATAGTCGTTGGAATGGGGTGCTGACAGCTGCGGGCTATGAAGACTTCAAAAGCCGTGCGCCCGGCGGGCAGAGTTTTACCAGTTTGCCCTTCACGAAAGACCTTGAAATTGTGGGCTATCCTCTTTTGTCCTTCTCTGCACGGTTTCCCGAAGGAGAAGCGCCGGTCCATGTGGTGTTGGAAAAATTAAGCGCCACTGGGGAACGTCTCTATTTGAGTGAAGGTGTGATGCGGCCCGCTCAAGTGACAGCTGGAGAAGTCGTTTATGCTCACTCTGGTGCGCTTGTTTTTGACCACCGGGCTGCTTCAAGTCAGCCGGTCGATACTCGCACAGTGAAGCGCTACGAGCTGGACCTGTTGCCGTTGGCGGCTCACATAAAGGCAGGTGAAAAAATACGCCTCAATGTTTGGTCAGCAGATAGAGACAATTATGCGCCGCTTCGTGCTGGCGGCCCGCAAGAGTTTGATCTTATTTTTGAGGGCGCGCATCAGCCCACCTTTACGCTTTCGTATGCAGAATGCATTTCGCCGGCCCGGAATGGGCATTGAAGGAAACTAAGTTGTGACCAAATTACGAGAGACTATTTCTGTTTCAATGACGAAGATTCTGTCGTTCTTTACGCGCGACCGAGATGAGTTGATGAAGCAACCGATGTTCACGCCGTTTAAGGTGATCGACGGTGTTTTTGTTGGTGGCATTGTGATGGTAAAAGACACTGATTGGGAGATGCACCCGAGCGGCGATGAGACGCTGACACTTCTTTCGGGGCGGATTGATATTGTTTTCCTTGAGGGGGGGCGAGAGGTCACGTCGTCGTTACATCCCAGTCAATCATGCATTGTGCCAAAGGGCGTTTGGCATAGGCAAGTGGTGCTGGCGGAGAGTAAATTGATTTTCCAAACTTATGGCACGGATACGCAGCATCGAAAGTATCAACCGCAGGCTTAGAGGTATGGACGCTCCTTTGTTATGTCGCCGTCCAATAGGCAACGGAGAGTTGTTGTTTCTTGTCCAAGAAGGATTTGAAATGTTTGCGCATTGTTTGGGCTTGAAAAAATTCGCCCGCGAACCACCCGTAAGCGGGTGTGTTGTCGGGGGGTGATATCGCGCACAAGCGGTCCAGCAAGGCGTTTTTGGGCGCGGAGTCCTTATCAACCCATTCTAGTTTCACATTTTCGGGATGATTGATAGATACGCGGCTCTCAAGCCCGGCGGTCTCAATCACCACATGACCCGCGGCGTCGGTTGGTAGGTTTTCTAAAATACGGGCAAGTGCGGGGAGTGCTGTTTCATCTCCGCCCATGAGTAACCATTTGTCTGAGGGGGGAAAATATCCGCCCCCGGGCCCTGTGACTAATACTTCATCATCAGGCTGAACATTTTTGATCCAATCGATCGCTTCGCCCGTTGGGTGGGTGATGAGATCAAAGGTGAGGTGGGTGGTGCTGATATAACGGATCGTGAAAACTCTGTTGGAGAGCTCGTCTTCTCCACGGGCCCACTTGGTGGTGCCATCGTCTTGAATGCTCGGCCATATCGGCGCGCGAACCCGGTTTTTAGGCGAGAAGAGGCGGAAGTGCAGCCCTTCTGTTGTGAGGAACGCCAAGTCCTCGCCTGCCAAAGTAATACGGATGCAGGTTGGGGTGATTTGTTCTTGTTGCACAAAGCACATGACGCGCGCATTTGGCGGCAGCGATGTGCTGATTTGGTGGCCGTGCCAGACGATCTTGAGGGGTTCGCTTGATAGCTCTTCAAGATGGCGGGCGGCGAATTGTTGTAAGATCCACTGGTTGGCTTCGGTCTGGGTTTCGAGGTGCACCGACACAGTGTTGTTGGTCTTCTTCAACCGCAGGATGCCATATTCAGTGTCATAGGTGATGCAATTCTCTTCCCGACTGGTCGGCAGGAACTCATGCTCCTTCAAATGCGTGACCAGTTTTTCAACGACTGTATGGGCGTCGGAAAGGATCACCTCTGTATGAACTTTGAAGGGAGCAACAGTCATTGGTTTGTCCTCATTGTGGGGAGCCCGTGCGATGCCGCACCAGCTCCCCTATTTCGTTTAGTATGTGATGGAATAGCCTACCCAAAGACTGCGGCCGTAGTCGCTGACTGGGAAGCCCCGCACAGCACTTGCGGTTGGATTGAGCTGGGAACGATTTAGCAGATTATTGACGCCTGCTGTGACCGTGCCCCCTGCCAGCTCATAAGAAGCTTGCATGTTTAGCGTGAAGGTTTTTTTGACATCAGAGCCGCTTACTTTGTTGCGTTGGCCTGTGTAAACCACGTCGCCGCCCAGCTTCAGGCCGAAGTCGAATTGATAGTCGGCAAAGACGGTTGCGGTGAGCGGTGCGATGATGCGGTTGTTTGGCAACCAGTCATCAATGTTGCCGTCGTCATTGCTGTCGTAGCGGCCTTCGGTATAGCTGAGAACCGTCCCGATTTGGAGGGCGGTAGAGACGTCGTAGTCGGCATTGATTTCAGCACCCCAAATTTGTTCTTTTTGCTGGCTGACCTCATTGCTTGCCGGGTCAAAGGTTGTGCCTTCTTCGGAGGTTGAGAGGAAGACCGCACCGGACAGGGCGAGGTTGCCTTCTGAAAAACGCGCCCCAATTTCATAGCTATCCACGATCTGGGCTTTTGGCGCGATGTTGGCGTAGGAAATTGGGGTGGTATCAAATGGGTTGGTGTTCATGGCCCGACGGGTAAAGCCGCCAACGTCTGGAATCGAGAACCCTTGGCTGAATTTTGCGAAGAGGTCGATGGTGTCGGTTGGGTGGTAGACACCGCCGATGTTGAAGACCGTTGCTGCGTAGTCCACTTCAGTGCCGATTACATCAACGCCAGGCAATACATAGCCCGCAAAGACATAAACTGCAGGGCGGGTGAAGTCACTTACCTCAAGGAAAAACTTCTCGTAGCGAACACCCGCGCTTAGATCAAATTGGGTGCCTAGGGGTACTTGTGCTTGGACAAAGAAAGCGATGCTGTCTTGTTCCATCGGCGCGATGAGATCCCGACCATCCAGCATTTTTTGCTCGACATTGTCGTGGCCATAATCTGAACCGTAGGTAAGCGTCGCGCCGTCGACAAGTGAGCTGAGGTCAGAGTTGAGTGTCACCCGCACGCCGTATTGTTCGGTAAAGAGGGTGGACTGACCGGCAGGGTCTACAGGATCAAGTGGATTGCCTGAGTAATAGACCAGCGAGTTGGCCGCAGAAACAGGGGCATCGGCTGCGCGTCGTTCGCTTTCGCTGTAGTAAGGCGTGACTTCGATATTGGCAAAATCAAACGAGGTGTTTGTGTAGGCTAGTGAAATGGTTTTGGTGTCGTCGTATACGCTTTTACCCGCGTATGTGGAGGCAAGGTCGACGCTGACGGGGGCGGTCGTGTAGTCCGTGTAATGTTTTGGCTCTTGCTCTAAGCGGTAGAGGCTGGCGTTCAGCTCAAAGTCGTGGGCCCCTTGTGCGTAGTCTGCGGTGAGGTTGAGGGAGTAGCGATCGAGGTTGTCGCCGCCGCCTTGGCCCAGCATTGGGTCGCTTGAACTTAGGTTGCCTTTGGCGTCAAAGCGATCGCCCAAAAGGGTGTAACCCGCCCCCAAGCGAATGCCGAAATCATCGCTGCGGTGAGAAACGCTGACCGCAATGTCGGTGCTCAGGCTGTCGCCGATATTTGCATCTTGCGCGGTCAAGCGAATGTCGCCCGTCACGTGTGTGCCTTTTGCGCCAGCGCCTTTGGTCACAATGTTGATCAAGCCGCCGGTGGCGCCGTTCCCGAAGAGGGCGTTGGAGCCTTTGATCACTTCCACTGATTCAATAGAGAATGGATCGATGAGGGCTAGGTCGCGACTGAAGCCGCGCAGTTCGCTGGAACGGGGTACGCCGTTGACGAGAATTTGAACGCTACGCCCGCGCATGTCTTGGCTGGCGCCAGAGATGGTGCCATTGCTTGGGGAAAAGCCTGCGATGTAACGACCTAGGATGTCACTGAGGCTGATACCGGAGGCCAACCGCTTTTTTATTTCCTCGCCAGAAATGACTTCCACAGTGCCGGGGGTGGCTGAGACATCTGTGTCTGAGCGGGAGGCGGAAATGTGGATGGGGTCAAGCTTTATAACTTCAGGGGCGTCTGCCGCCATGGTGGGTTGGCTTGCAAGGGCGACTGCCGCTGCGAGGAGCGAGGCCTGAGCTAAGAGTACTCTATTCATACTGTGTCCTTTGGGAACTTCAAAAAAGAAAGTCAGTTTAATCAGCTAGCTGACTATTTAAGGGTAAGGGAGCCTTCCCCATGTCAAGCACCCGACGCCCTAGGCGCATGGCCAAGAACCCCGTGACGATTGAGAGGACGGTCGCGAGTGAGAAAAGGGAGATGTAGCCATAATGCTGACCAAACCAACCTGCGAAAAGCGAGCCGAACATGTACATCGACAAGTTGGCGCTGGAGAGGATGGTGAAGTCTGTTCCGGCTTGATTGAGGGAGGCGACCCTCATGAAGGCTGTGTAGAGACCGACAATTTCCATGTAACGGCTAAATGTGTTCAGCATGCTTAGGCCGATGAGGAGCTCTAGGGGTAAGTCTTGGTACGCGGCTAAGATGTAGCCTGCGAAACAAAGCGTGCGGAGGGTGATGATGGCCCACAGAAATGTACCCAGTCCCAAACGCAGAATGAACATCATGCCAAGTGCGGAGCCTGCAAGGCCGACAACAGCTGCACCCCCTCCAGAAATGACCCCGATTTGGGTGAGGGAAAAACCAAGGTCGACGAGGAAGGCTTGTTCAACCGCCTTGATGAGGCCTTCGGGCACGCGGAAAAGAAGCGCAAACCCCAAAATGGCAACGGTTTCTTTGCGGGCAAAAAAGGCTCTCAAGGAGGGCTTGGGTGCTGCCTGCTTGGAGGTTGTTTGGCGACGCCCGACATTTTCGTTGATGAAGAGAATGGGCAAGATGGCGAGTGCTGACAGCACGCCTGCCGACAGCACGGCAAACTCCCAGCTGGTGAAATCGTAGATGAAAAGGGTGAGCGACCCGCCAATCAATACTCCTGCGGCAATGGCGCCGCCTTGAATGGCGTTGCCGATGGGCTGCTGCTCCGGGGTGAGGTGCTCCACCGCATAGCCATCGGTTGCAATGTCTTGGGTTGCCGCGGCAAATGACATCAGCAAAAGGAGGGGGAAGAAATATTCAACCTGCTCGAGAGGATCAAATTGGGAGAGCGCTACAACCGTTGCGAATACGACAAGTTGGGTGGTGACGATCCAGCCTTTGCGGCCGCTCAAGAGCGGCGGTTGATACTTGTCGAGAAGGGGGGCCCAGAGGAATTTGAACACCCAAGGAGCCATGATGACGCCAAAAGCCCCGATGAGTTGGAGATCAACGCCCCGTGATCGCAAAATGGGCGGGAAAGCTGCCGCGACCAGATAAAGGGGGATGGCTTGGCCGACATATAGGCCAAGGAGAGTGGCCCAGACACTCTTTGGCAGTTTGGTTTTGTTCACGCGGCCCCCTCGCGTCACGGCTGCTCTTTAGGCCGTTGGTTCACTTGCGTCACTTAGTAATAATGATTTTGCAACTTATTATTATCTATGTTTTGGAGTCAACACGCCAAGTGACTCCAAGCTTTTGGGGGCTGGGTTTGTTGCGAGATAGCCACACAGTGACCGCGTGGGTTACTTCTTTGGGTCTAGCAAGACAGAATTACCACATTGCTATTGGATACAACCGGCTTGTCGGGGTGGAAAACCGGGGGCAAATCCAGCTCAGGGGTAAGGATGTCATCGGTGATCTCGAGCCAGATCTCTTCCTTCAAGTTGGGGGGAAGACGCAGGGGCGCTGTTTTGGGATGTGCGGTGAACTGAGCAAAGGCGAGATCCCGACATTCGCGTGAGGGCCACCGGGCGTAGGCAACCATGTCGCCATTTTCTGCACGATGGAGGCGAGAGCCGCCGCCGTCAAAAAGGTCGCGGAGATCCTTGGAAATCTGCATCCAATGCTGACGAAAGGCTACTTCGTCCTTTGCCGCGACCTGCCATCTATAGAGAACAGCGTACATAATACCTCCCAGAGCGTGTTGGTGTCCTTTTGCTGGACTGCTATAAGATAGTACTAAGTATCTATTTAATTATGGTAAACATCTCAGCTCGCTATGAGGCTGGCTTTGATCTTTTCTGACTCAGACTTGAGCTGACCACATGCCGCCATGATATCGCGGCCACGTGGGCGCCGGATCGGGCTTGCGTAACCCGCTGCATTGACGATATCGCCGAACAGTTCAATTTGCTCCCACTCGGAACATTCGTAAGGGGAACCCGGCCATGCGTTGAAGGGGATGAGGTTGATCTTGGCGGGAATGCCGCGCAGCAGTTTCACCAATGCGCGGGCATCTTTCTCGCTGTCGTTCACGCCTTTGAGCATGACATATTCGAAAGTAATGCGGCGCGAATTGGAAAGGCCTGGGAATTCCCGGCACGCAGTGAGCAATTGATCCAGATTGTATTTTTTGTTGAGAGGGACCAGCTCGTCGCGCACTCTATTGTTGGTGCCGTGCAAGGAGATGGCGAGCATGCAGCCGATCTCTGTGCCCACGCGCTCAATCATCGGTACGACGCCTGAGGTGGACAGAGTGATGCGGCGCTTGGAGATGGACAGGCCTTCTCCGTCGGCGATCATATTGACGGCCTGTTTTACTTCTTCAAAGTTATAAAGTGGTTCGCCCATGCCCATCAGCACGATGTTGGAGAGCTGGCGGCCCTCTGTGGGGGTTGGCCATTCACCGAGGGCGTCACGGGCGATCAGCACCTGCGCGACAATCTCGCCTGCGGTGAGGTTGCGCACCATTTTTTGAGTGCCCGTATGGCAAAAAGTACAATTGAGGGTGCAGCCCACTTGGGAAGACACACACAGAGTGCCCCGGGTGGCTTCTGGAATATAGACCACTTCTACTTCAGGGGCTGGAATGCGGGGGTCGGTTGAGGGCAAACGCACAAGCCATTTGCGGGTGCCGTCCTTGGAAATTTGTTCTGTGACAACTGTCGGGCGCTCTAGGGTGAACGTCTCGGCAAGTTGGGCTCGCAGATCTTTGGACAAGGTGGTGATGTCGTCAAAGGTCTGATGGCCTTGATTGTAAAACGCACTCCAGAGTTGACCGACGCGCATGCGCAATTTTTTCGGTGCGATACCGATTTTGGCTAATTCTTCAGCCAGCTGTTCGCGGTCCAAACCAATGAGATTGATTTTGGGCGCAGCGTCTTCTGTCTTAGGGCTCTCCGCATCTGGCGTGTTTGCAGGTGCCGGGCTGAGACTATCAGTCGGAGAGTTTGTTTCGGGTTTGGACAGCTCAATTTCGCTCATGATTGTCAACTTTACATCTGGTCGGTTATCGTGGATAGCGAGCTTATCGCGGCACCCATCCATCGGATGTCTCTCATCTACAGGCCATTTTCCCTCGTGGGTTATGGATTTAGATGCGCCGGGCGCTCTCATTTGGAGCTTGCTTGTCGCTGTTGGGCGGTTTGTAGCAGAAAACTTGTCAAACGCCAATGGGCAGCTGTTTACGCGTCAATTTGTACTTCCCCAAACGCCAATAGGCACCTCCCATATGTCTGGGAGATGCCTATTTGGGTATTTCTTCAGGGTTTCCGCCGTTTCTGGCGCTTATCCTATTTGCACGCGTCGTTGATGCGCTTGAGAGCGGCTGTCACGCCAGACAATGAATAAGTGTCTGTGGTGAGTGTGCCGCGCTTTGAGGTGCCTTTAATTGTCATGGCACTGCCAGCCCGCATTGATTTTACCATGCGTGCTTCATCTCCCGTTGCTTCCAACCAACCCCAATGAGCGACTTCGCCGCCATCTTTCACGCCTGTGAACATTTGGAATTTTTTGTCGCCAATTCTTACGAAAGGACGGCTTTTGGCATCGTAGATGTAGCCGGCGCGCGTTGAGATTTCATTGCGCACATTTTGGGAGGGGCGGTGGGTCAACATCACAAAGACGTCGCCGCGATTGGCGTTTCTGGGGGCCATTCTGGTTGGCTCAGACATGATGTAACAAATGCGCTCAGCCCCACTGCCGTAGACGTAGGCATTCCATTGGTTGAATTTGCCGAGCAGTTTTGGTGAGGCGGCTTGCGCGCTGGCCAAAGGTGTGAGCGCTGTTGCCAGGATGATGGTGGCGCTCAGAACTGTTTTGACCAGAGCTGACTTTAAACGGGTTGATTTCACGGTAATGGCCTTCCCCAAAGATGTGTCGTTCACCGCTATCGTCGCGGTGGAACCAGTGTGCTGGTCGGTACGTTTCTGGTCGGTGCGTGTAAGGTGTCGCGTCATTTCCAAATCGTATTCTCTCTGGTTCGTCGGTTCGGCAGTTAACTTGAAAAGAGCTTAGCGGTGGTGAAGGTTAATTTCCACCCGCTCCTATTCGATTTCGATCAATTTTCTCTTTTATTCGTCCTGTGCAAGCAGGTTGTCATCCAGTTTAGGCAGAATTGTGTCTGCTTTGGCGCCCTCACGTCTTTGTTGGGTCGGGGTGGTCGGATGCAAAGTGCACCGTGCGCTGTGGGAACGGGATGACAATGTCTGCCTCGCGGAACAAGCGATCAATCTCAAAACGAATGTCGCTGAGCGTTGTGATTCGAGAGGCGATTGCATTGGTGAAGCAGCGTAGTTGGAAATTAAGGCTGGAATCACCAAAGTCGAGGAACAGAACATCCGCTAAAGGATAGCGCACAATACGCGGGTGGCTATGAGCGGCTTGGAGAAGCAGCTCTTTGACTTGGGTTGTATCTGTGCCGTAGGCGACGCCGATGTTTATCTCAATGCGGCCAATGGCGTCGCTATGGGTCCAGTTCACCACTGAAGTTGAAACGAGATCTGCGTTTGGGATCATGACTTCAGCATTTTGAAACGTTAGAACCTCTGTGCGCCGCACGTTGATGTGGGTGACGTGGCCCAGCGTGTCATTTATTTCAATCAGGTCGCCGACTTTGATCGGGCGTTCAAAGAGGAGAATAAGCCCGGAGACAAAATTGTTTGCGATGGTTTGCAAACCAAACCCAATGCCGACAGAGAGGGCGCCGGCAATGATGATGAGGTTTTGAAGTTCTATGCCAAAGGCGAGGGCGGCCAGAAGAATGGCGGTGATGAGGCCGATGTACCCAAAGACAGTGGTGATGGAATATTGCACGCCTTTGTCGAGCCGGGTTTGAGGCAGCAGATTGTTTCGAAGGATACGCTTGGCAAACCGGAACAGGACCCAGACGATTAGAAAGACAATCAAGGCATCGAAGAAGTCGGTCAGGCCAATGGTTGCGTGGCCGATTTGAATGCCGTTGAGCTGATTGAAAATAACCACGCCAATATCTTCCAGCGGCAGGCCCCAGGCTTTGGATATGGGGATAAGGGCGAGGGCTGCCACGCCAAAGCGAATGAGACCGCTTAGCCAGAAGAGAGTGGTTTCGCCCCCGTCTTGTGTCAGCTGGAAGCGATCTTGCAGCTTTTCTTGGCGCATGCCGATATCAATCCACTCAACAGCCAAAAGGCTCAAGGAGTAGAAGAAGGCCATGAGCAGCGCGGTTAAAATGAGATTGCCGAACAGGAATTGGGAAAGTTGGCTGTATCCAAGCAAGCTGGAGATAATGCTGGCGGTGACGATGAGGGCTGTAACTGCGCCGAATATACGGATGAGGATTTTTTGGCGTTTAACCGTTTGGACAAAAACTGTGTGATCAAGAGGGGCGGTTTTATCGGATTGGCGGGTCACCGCGTGAGCGGTAATCCACTCCATGTCCAATTTCCATAAGGAAGGCTGGAGCACATATAAAAAGGAAAGACCGGCCACCACTGAGTAGATCAAAACAATGAGAGACTTGAGTTCCGCCATTTCCTGACCGCGAAGCACATGGGTGAAAAACTGCTCTATGGCAATGAACAGAGCAAGCCACGTGATGCGCCGCACGATGTGTAAGGCCCGCTTTGAAAACAGCGGGGTGACGCGCCAATTGGGCAGGTCTGGTGTCAGGGACGCTTTTGCAATGGCGGTGGTGAGAATGAAAATAACGGCTGCAATGCCTAACCCGTTGGCGATCTCGATGAGCTCTGGAGATGAGTTGGCGGTGCCGGTGATCGCCCATGTCCACACCACAAGCAGCGTGATGAAGGGAATAAGGCCGTTGGTGAGCGCGTCAATGCTGGCGCCCAGTAATCGCCGGGTATAGGTGGGCGTTGCATTGGATAAATCACGCCCCGCGTATTTCTTGATTAGGCGATTGCTCAGCTGGGCAAGGCCGCCTGCCAGTGTGATCACGAGGAGAGGTTCCAACCAGCTCCAGATGACGCCTGAATCAGCGGTGCGCGCTTGCCACCATGTTTTAGGGCTCTCAAATAAATAGGCGACGAGCACGCCGGTTTGAGTGAAGGCGGCGGTGAGGGCACTCCAGCTTAAAGGGGGGGCTGTTTTTTGGGACAGAGAGATGATCAAAGCGTTTTGACTGGCGAGTGTGAGGTCGCGCAATAAAGTATCGCTGCGGCGGATGATGATGTGTGTTTGGGCCGCTCGTCCTAAATAATCTGAAATCTCTGATTCAAACTGGCGGCGTTGTTTTTGAACGTCGCGGCTTTCTTCCGCCTCGCCTTCTTCTGGCGGGAGGCCGAGGGCTGCCAGCAAATTGTCTTGGTCGCTGGCGGCTTCCAAAATGAAGTCGCGCCGGTCTGAGGCTTGGGTTCGGATATCGCTGATTTGTTGGCGAATTGCCTCACCGTGTTGAATGGCCTGTTCTGGGAGAGCGACTTGTTGGGCGGTTTGGGTGAGGGCAATATCCCACGCGGCCAATTGTCGTTTGAACTTCCACGCGGGTTCGAGCGCTCCTGCGAGAACCGAGGTGGCAAAAACCATCGTGCCCAAAAGAATAACAAAGGCGTATGTCGCCGCCTTGGATAAGGAATGCTGGGCGTTGAGTTTCTGGGCGGGGCTCATCAGGGGCACTTTCGTCAATACATTTATGGCTTCAGTATAGGTTTGCCAGTTTAGGTGATCTTTGAATGCCCGTCAGTTTTGCTTTACGCATCGTCTTCGTTTTTAACAGGCCTAGATCCTTCGGCCATTTCAGCTTGGCGGGCCTTGATGCCGTGCCGGGAGAAGCGTCCGCCGTGTTGATGTTTCATGCGGGCTTCTTTAGGGCCGCCGGGCATGAGAGGGCGCGGTGGGTAATAGCCGAGCGAACGCACACGGTCGTACATCACGACAGAGCCTGCGATTTGCACGTTGATGCAAAACTTAGTGGGAATTTTGATGATGTATGCGCATTTTTCCATCATCTCATCTGACAGGCTGCCGCGTTCAGGACCCATCACATAGGCTGCTTGAATGGGGTGGCGAAAGCTTGGCAGGTCAATGGCATCGTCGGTGAGCTCCACGCCAACCAATTTGCATTTGGCGGGCAATACCATGTCGCCCACAGTTTTCCATTCGTAATAGGGAATGTTGTCGGCTGTTTTGGACGTGTCGGAGTGGGCACCCCGTACAGTGTATTCTGCATTGACGTTGAAAACGAAACTTGCCCCAAAAGCATGGCCGGACCGAATGAGGTTCCCCATGTTCATTTTCTTTGAAATGCCTTCCGCGCCGATGCCAAAAAAGCCGCGCACGGGTTTGGGTTGGAAAACTGTCATATTTTGCCGTTTCTCGATC
>NVSO02000043.1 GCA_002401305.2 Rhodobiaceae bacterium
ATGTGCGTTTGAGGATGCGGTTGGGTGAAATGCCGCGCCAGTCATCGGTGCCCAATTCGCAGGACATAATGGCGATGTTCTGTTTACCCAGCCATTTGGTAAGGCGGGGGCTGTCGTTGAGACCGGGAAAGCGGAAGAACGGCGCAAGGCTGACGTGGTTCAGGCTTGGGTCTTTGCGCAAGGCAGCGGTGATGGATTTCATGCCGCGCGAAATTTGGTTGCGGGCATTGGCAGGGCTTAAGCGGCGCAGATTGTTGGGATGGGACCAGGAATGGTGCGCAATTGTATGGCCCCGGCGTGCGGCCTCTTGCACGAGCTCTGGGTAGCGGTCTGCCCGCAAGCCGGTAAAGAAGAAAGTAGCCTTGAGGCAGTGTTTGTCTAGCGTATTGAGAATGCTCAGGGTGCCTTTGGGATCTGGACCATCGTCGAAGGTGAAGACCAATTCTTTTGCTCGGATGTCCACTGTTTTTGGGTATTGCAATGTACCGTAAGAGCCGCCGCCTTGCGTATCGACGTGGACAATTCTGGCGGGGCCCATTTGGTTGGGGAGTTGTGGACATGCGCTCTGGGCTTTTGCAGCCATGGGCATGAGTGCTGCCGCACAGAAAAGGGCGCACAAAAATACATAGGGCGCCCGTAACGGTGTGTGTGTGGAATGGCGCACCCTCATGTCTGGGGTTCCCAGTTGTCGGGTGCCATTTCAAAGCCATCAAATTCAAAGCCGGGGGCAACAGTGCACCCTACCAAGGTCCATGCGCCTGTGGGGTGGGCAGATTGCCACGCGGACTTAGGGACGATGACTTGGGGTATGTGGTCTGCAAAAAGGTCGTTGCTGAGCAGGTAGTCGCGGCTACTTTTTCCATCATTGGATACGCGCAGACGCAAGGGAGCACCCGCATACCAATGCCATGTTTCAACAGCATCAACTCGGTGCCAGTGAGAGAACTCGCCTTCTTTGAGCAGATAATAGATGGCGGTGGAATTGGCGCGGCCGTTGATCCCCTCTGGGTCGCGGTATGTTTCGCGAAAATGCCCGCCTTCTGGATGGGGGGCGAGCCCCAGCCGTGAAATGATCTCTTCTGCGCTTTTCATGATCTGCCCCCTGCAGACGAACCTACTGACTTTGTAGGCTTATCGACTTCGTGAGATTGTCAATTTGGCCGGAGTCTACTCTTTTTGAAAAGTAGGGCTAATACTTTTGGTTGATAGCTGTACGAAATAATCGTCATGCTGGCAAACATGACACAGAAACTCACGCGATACTTGCGGTTGATTTCTGGTCGCAACTGATCCGCTAGTTAAGACTAGAATTTATCTTTGAGTTGGCGGGTTTTAGTGAATACGTCGAGCAGGCTGGCCCCTTGTTTGCCAATCGTGATTTGCAAATTGTCACTGTCGGGACGCAGGAAAGGGTTGGTGGCTTTTTCCAAGCCGATGCTGGTGGGTATTGTGGGTTTGCCTTGGCGGCGCAGCTCGGCAATTTGGGCAACACGGGCGATCAGCTCCTTGTTGTTCGGCTCCACTGTAATAGCGAAATTCGCGTTGGCTTGCGTGTATTCGTGGGCGCAATAGACGATGGTGTCATCGGGCAGGGCTTTGAGCTTTTGCAATGAGGTCCACATCTGTGCGGGCGTGCCTTCAAAGATGCGGCCACAGCCAAGAGCGAATAATGCGTCGCCAACAAAGGCGATATGAGAGTCAGGAATGTAAAAGGCAATATGACCCAGCGTATGCCCGCCCACTCCTAAGACGTGAACGTCGTGTGCGCCAAATTTGAAAGTGTCTTG
This sequence comes from Rhodobiaceae bacterium, assembly GCA_002401305.2. Classification (GTDB taxonomy): domain Bacteria; phylum Pseudomonadota; class Alphaproteobacteria; order Parvibaculales; family Parvibaculaceae; genus NORP139. The sequence continues at coordinate 1,788 of NVSO02000043.1, forward strand.
GTCTGCCACCTGACGATCAAGGGTTGGGATTTTGTCGGCTTCGTCCTTGGGCCCAATGATGAGGGCGCCGGTCTGGTTTTTAAGTTCTTCGTTGCCGCCAGCATGATCATAGTGGTGATGGGTGTTAAAGATGTGGGTCAGGGTCCAGCCTTTTTCGCTTAAGGCGTCTTTGATTTTGCTGACCTCGGGGGTGTCGATGGCGGCGGTTAAGCCGGAGGCTGGATCGTGGAGGAGATAGCCGTAATTGTCTGACAAGCAGCCGAATTGGTGGACTTCGAGAGGGGACGATGTGTCGGACATGTGCTTTCTCCTTTTTGGCGCCGTACGGGCTTCTGAGCGACCCTATGGGGCTTATTCATCTTTGCTCTATATGGTGAGCAACGTGGTAGTGTAAAGGATAACCGTTCGACCTCTCCTAGGGAAGCTGAAGCGGTCCTTATCTAAAAGGAAGTATGACAGAATGGATGTCATAGATCTGCGCGATTTTTATGGACGAACGTTGGGCAAGATCGCTCAACGGGTTGTGCGCGCGCGGATTGCTGAGTTTTGGCCTACGGTCAAAGGCTTTCGGGTGGCTGGCCTTGGATATGCGACACCCTATTTACGTCCCTTTTTGAGCGATGCGGAACGGGTGATTGCGCTGATGCCTGCCCCACAAGGGGTTCATCAGTGGCCAAATGATCAACGGTCTTTGGTGAGCTTGGTGCATGAAGATCAACTTCCTCTTGCGGACGAAAGCATTGATAGAATGCTGTTGGTGCATGCGGTGGAGGACAGTGAATCTTTGCGAGCAATGTTGCGTCAGGTGTGGCGCGTGCTTGCACCGGGAGGACGCATTCTTATTGTTGCCCCGAACCGGGTGGGTATTTGGGCGCGTCGGGAAACGACGCCGTTTGCGCACGGGCGTCCTTACAGTCGGTTGCAGCTGACCAGTGTTTTGAGGGACGCCATGTTCTCCCCAACCAGTTGGCGGTCTGCCTTGTACATGCCACCCTTTGAGTGGCGCCCTTTCATGCGCACGGCAAGTACGTGGGAAAAGGCTGGCCAAATGTTGGGACAGCGGTTTGCCGGAGTGATTTTGGTTGAAGCGGTGAAACAGATTTACGCCGCCCCACCGCAACTGCCTGAGGGGCATCTTATGCGGGCGCGTCAAGCGGTGCGCGGACTGGTGCCGAAGGCCCGGCGGCAAAACTCTCGCACCAAACATACCCCCCCAGATTGACCCTTTTTTGGGCAGAACTTTTCCTAATCAATCTTCGTATTGCCCGCTAAATAGGCAGGTTTAGACCGTTTTCCATTTCATTTGAAGGGAAGGTATAAAGATGCTTGTGTCTATGGGAATTGAAGGTAAAGGTGGTTACCGAAACAAAGTTAGTCGGTTTGCGGAGCGACTATTAGCGGAGGGGTTACCCATATGAAGATGATTGTTGCAGTCGTAAAGCCATCAGTGACAGAAGCCGTTATGGATGCGCTGGCTGGCATTGGTGTGTCTGGTTTGACCGTTTCTGAAGTGCGAGGCCATGGGCGTCAGAAGGGGCAGACGGAGATTTATCGGGGCGCAGAATATAATGTAACCTTGGTGCCTAAAATCCGTTTTGAAATTGCGGTTGATGATGGCATGGCGACCCAAGTGGTCGACACGATTACGAAGGCTGCAAAGACAGGCAAGATTGGAGACGGCAAGATTTTTGTCATGGACCTCTTATCAGCCACACGTATCCGCACCGGTGAAACTGATTCTGAAGCAGTTGCTGGATAAAAGTTTCGCGGTGCTTAGCGCCTTGCGGACCTAAATGAGGACGTTCCTAAAAATAGGGACGTCCTTTTTTGTTAGGCGGGATCGCGGGACACCAGAAAGACTGCTTGTTCGGCAAATAGGTTGTCACGGCGACCGGGCTTTTTGACCCGCCGATCCTGATCCCCAGACAGCATGCGCGTTTGCTCAATGTGCAGGCCAAGTTCACCGCATAGGGCCGCGAAGTCGAGCACCGTGCACAGGTGTATATTGGGCGTATTGTACCATTGGTAATCCAATGTATGGGTGACCGGCATGCGCCCATGCACGCCAAGCTGCCAGCGAATGCGCCAATGACCAAAGTTGGGGAATGACACGATGATGCGGCGACCGATGCGCTGCATTTGCGCCAAGACTTCGCGTGGATTGTGGGTGGCCTGAATGGTTTGGCTTAAGATCACATAATCAAAGGCATCGTCGGGATAATCTCGCAGGTCCTCATCCGCATCGCCTTGCACTACCGAAAGGCCGCGCGTCACGCAGGCATTCACGCCGCGTTGAGAGAGTTCAATGCCGCGCCCGTCTACTTGTTTTTCTGTGCTGAGGAGGTGCAGAAGGTCTCCTGCGCCGCACCCAACATCCAACACACGGCTGCCTGGCTCTACAAGGTCGGCTATGACAAGAAGGTCAATACGGGCTTGGGCTTCGGGTGTGTTTTGGCTCATGAATTTAAGCCTCTTTGCTGGGCGGCTGAGGAAATGAAGCCTGTTAGGGTGGCGATCATCTCTGGCTCATCGAGGAAGAAGGCGTCGTGGCCCTTGTCGGTGTCGATTTCCACAAAGCTGACGTTGCCCGCTGCAGCGTTGAGCGCTTTAACAATCTCTTTGCTGTAGGCGGTTGGGTAGTGCCAATCACTGGTAAAGGAGACAACACAGAAACGCGTTTTGACATTTATGAAGGCCTTGGCCAAGACATTGTCATGGTCGCGGGCCAGATCGAAATAATCTGTGGCGCGGGTGATGTAGAGGTAGGAATTGGCGTCGAAGCGATCCACAAAGCTTGTGCCTTGATAACGCAGGTAGCTTTCGATTTGAAAATCTGCCCCAAAGCCGTAAGAGATTTTGTCAGCGTCTTGCAGGTTCCGATCAAATTTACGAAAGAGCGCTGCTTCAGACAAATAGGTGATGTGGGCGGCCATACGGGCCACGGCAAGACCTTTGTGGGGACGTGTGTCGTGCTCGTAATAGTCGCCATCGTGCCATTCGGGATCTGCCATAACGGCTTGGCGACCGACTTCATGGAAAGCGATGTTCTGGGCTGAATGGCGCGGGGCGGTGGCGAGCGGAATGGCGCTGAAAACCCGCTCTGGATAATCAACGGCCCATTGGAGCGCCTGCATGCCGCCCATTGAGCCCCCGATGACGCAGAAGAGGCTTTGGATGCCCAGCCGGTCGATCAATTTGGTTTGAGCGCGCACCATGTCTGCAATTGTGATGACGGGGAAGCTCATGCCGTAGGGCTTGCCGGTTTCTGGATTTTCATCCTGCGGGCCGGTGGAGCCATGGCAGCCACCGATGACATTTGTGCAGATGACAAAGAAACGGTCCGTATCGATGGTTTTGCCCGGACCGATGATCGCCTGCCACCAACCGGCTTTTTGGTTGGTTGGGTTAGGGCTGGCTGCATGTTGATCGCCGGTGAGGGCATGGCAGACCAGAACGACGTTTGATTTGTCGTCATTGAGGGTGCCGTAGGTGTTGTAGCCAATGGTGAAGGGCGACAAGGAGACGCCTGAATCTAGGGTCAACGGCTCGTCGGTGCCAAAGGTTGCGCTATGGGCCTGATGATTGAGGGTTGAGGCCGGGCCGCCGGTCGCATTGGTATTTTGGGTGTCGCTCATATCGCTTCGCTTTTTTTCCTCGATTTTGGAGCGCTCGCTCCCGCAATCGAGTGTGTCGTCAATACCAATTTCGAACGTCGTCTTGGAGGTCACCTATTAGCTGGGCCTTTGGGATCTGGCATTCAAGATCGTTATACAGGCGTTGAGGCTCTATTTCCTTTAAATTCTTTGGAATTAGCGTCGCTGCTGGTGGTGCAGGCCGGGTGCACCCCGTATTTTGATGCTTAGCTAGGGTGGCAGGCCCCAAAATGTCAATTGGTTTTGGGATTTAGGCGTGTATTTCGGGGTTTTCTTTGATTTTGGTGAGGGCGTTGCGTATGAATACAGGCTCGTGCCATCGCCTTTGTGGACCGCCGGGTCTGTGAGTGTGGTCGTATGGGGAATGGGAAGCTATCTATGACTGCGTCAACGACAAATCAGCCTGAAGCAAATGGTGAAAAGACCTTGGATGAGGTGCGCCGCGAAATCGATTCGATCGATGATGCGATGCATGACCTGCTGATGCGCCGGGCTGACCTTGCAGCGGAAGTGGCGGCGGCAAAAGCCCGCGACGCCCAAGCGCAAGGTGCTGGTGGTTTTATTCCTTTCCGACCTAAACGTGAAGTTGAATTACTGCGCCGTCTTGCGGGGCGCAATCACGGCGCTTTGGCGCTGGGGGTGGTTTCTCGCATTTGGCGCGAAATCGTTGCCTTCATGAGCCAAATTCAAGGACCGTTTCGCGCCATTATGTGGGCGGGCGGCGGTACAGATTTTTGGGAGCTTACCCGTAATGGATATGGCTCTACTGTGCCAGTGACGCCGATAGAGGACTGCGACGACATTATTGAAGTGTGCGCGCAGGACCCGTGCGCTGTTGGGGTTTTGCCGTGGCCCGCAACGACTGCGACGCCGTGGTGGTTGGCTTTGTCCAAAACGGTAGGCGTGCGTGTTGTGATGGCGCTTCCTGTGATTTCTGAGAATGGGGTTCCTGAGGCGTTGAGCGTGGCGCAAGCCGAGTTTGAAGCCACCGATGCTGACACCAGCCTTTTGGTGATCAAAGGATGTGGGGGGCATGAGGGGTGTGCCGCCTTGAGCGCCCATGGATTGAGCGCGCACGTGGTTGATGAGATTGACGGGGCGGCATTGCTCAGTGTTGAGGGCTATGTGATTTCAGGAGATGCGCGGCTTGAGGCTGCAGCATCTGAAGCCCTATTTGAGACGATTGTACCGATTGGCGGCTATGCCCAGCAGGTGCGTTTGGCAGGAGAGCGGTCATGAGTAAACTGGTACCGGTAGACGGCATTTTGGATATTTCTCCTTATGTGCCGGGCCGCGAGAAAGTGGACGGCGTCGCTAAGCTCGTCAAATTGTCTGCCAATGAAACGCCGCTTGGCCCCAGCCCCAAAGCTATTGAGGCGTACAAGAGCGTTGCGGATCAATTGCACCGCTACCCAGAGGGCAGCGCGTTGGAATTGCGCCAAGCTATTGGCAAACACTACGGATTGAACCCGGACAACATTGTGTGCGGTGCGGGCTCTGATGAGCTGTTGCACTTGTTGGCGCAATGTTATGTGAACCCGGGCGATGAAGTTATTTATACCGAGCATGCTTTTTTGGTTTACCCGATTGTGACCAAAGCGGCGGGCGGTGTGTGCGTGACTGTTGCTGAAGACAATCTGACCGCAAATGTGGACGCGATTTTGGCGGCCCAGACAGCGCGGACAAAAGTTGTGTTTGTCGCGAACCCTAACAATCCAACCGGCACCTATTTGGCGATGAGTGAGATGCGTCGGTTGCGGGCTGGTTTGCGCGATGATGTGTTGTTGGTTGTGGATGCGGCTTACGCTGAATACGTGCGCAAGAACGACTATGAGGCTGGCATTGAACTTGTGGCGACGCATGACAATGTGGTGATGACCCGCACGTTCTCCAAAGTGTACGGATTGCCTGCGTTGCGCTTGGGCTGGGCTTACTGCCCGGCGGGTGTCGCGGATGTGTTGAACCGTGTGCGGGGGCCCTTCAATGTGAATGTGCCTGCGATGCGTGCCGGGATTGCGGCCATTCAAGACCAGAGCTTTTTGGATAAAGCCATTGCGCATAATGATGAATGGCTGGGTTGGTTGATCGAAGAGATCAACAAGCTTGGACTTGAAGCGTTGCCAAGTGTGGCCAATTTTCTGCTTATCCGTTTCCCCGAAGAAGCGGGCAAAACAGCCGCGGATGCTGACGAGTTTTTGGCCTCGCGCGGTTTGATTTTGCGGGCGGTGAAAGCGTATGGCTTGCCGCGCTGCTTGCGCATGAGCGTTGGTTTGGAAGAAGACAATAAGGCTGTCGTGGCGACGCTACGCGCTTTTGTGGAGGGGTGGAAATGAGTACTCAGGTAACCACACCAATCTACGAGAAAGTGGCGCTTATTGGGCTTGGGCTTATAGGTTCGTCCATTGGGCACGGCATTAAACGCTCTGGCCTTGCGAAGACTGTCAGTGGTTTTGCGAGGTCGCCGGAAACACGTGCGCGCGCCCTTGAAATCGGTTTTGTCGATAGTGTGCACGGTACGGCGAAAGAAGCTGTGGCTGATGCCGACTTGATTATTCTCTGTGTGCCTGTGGGTGTGCTGGGCAAGGTTGCCAGCGAAATTGAGCCGATGGTGAAAAAGGGCGCGACGATTACTGACGTTGGTTCTGTGAAGGCGGCAGTGGTGCGCGATGTAGGGCCTTTTGTGCCTGAAGGTGTGCATTTCATTCCTGGTCACCCGCTTGCGGGGACGGAAGAGTCTGGGCCTGATGCGGGCTTTGCGGAGCTCTTTGATGGACGGTGGTGTATTTTGACGCCGGTACCGGGAACAGATAAATCTGCTGAGGCACGGTTGGTGTCTTTCTGGGAAGGGCTTGGGTCGAAGGTCGATGTGATGGATGCCAAGCACCATGATGTTGTGTTGGCGGTGACCAGCCATGTACCCCATTTGATTGCCTATAATATTGTGGGGACGGCGACAGACTTGGAAGAAGTGACGCAGTCGGAAGTTGTTAAATACTCAGCGTCTGGGTTCCGGGATTTTACGCGGATTGCCGCGTCTGATCCGACCATGTGGCGGGATGTGTTTTTGAACAACAAAGAAGGCGTGCTGGAAGTTTTGGGACGTTTTTCCGAAGACCTTGCGGTCTTACAACGCGCCATTCGTTGGGGTGACGGGGACCTTTTGTTTGACCTGTTCACCCGGACCCGGGCCGTGCGTCGATCCATCATCGATGCGGGCCAAGAGACAGACGCACCTAATTTTGGCCGAGTCGCTACAGGTGACGCGGCAGAAGATGATGACGACGCGTAGTTTTCACACAGTAGTCGAGTTTTAGAAGAGAGGGTCTAGGCGCGCGATTGAGAGGGGGCCTAGAAACAGAACACCGTCTTTTAAAACGATGGGAATACGCACGCGTCCTTCTTTTTCGCCTTGAAGAACGGAAAGTGCCCGCAAGCCGGTGAAGGCAAGTTTGGCGGTTCTGCGACCCACAACGTCAGCGGCCACCAAGGCTTCAACCAAGGCATCCAAATTTCCTAGAGACGCTTTGAGTTTGCCTGCGGGACGGCCTTGGTTGTCCATGCGCAGCTCGCCTTTGGCTGTTAGGTCGATGGGTCCCCAGTTCAAAATTAAATCTGAAATTGCAAGACTGCCTCCGTTGCGCAGCCATTTTTCGACGGAAATTTCGCGGCCCTTCATCATGTGAACCGGCACGTTGCGCATGCGGCTTTGTATGCGGAGGAGTTGAATTTCATCGCCGGGCCAAAGGTCAACTTTGGACTGGCTCCAGCGAAGGTTCTTACCCTGAAGCGCTAGGTCGAACGGGTAAGCTTTGGCGTCGGGGTTTTCCGCCACAAAGGAGGGCGTTGGATGCCCGTGGAGTTGTAAACGCTCAGCTGACCATTGCTCAATCAACGTACCTTGAGCATCGAAGTGACTTGACGCGGCACCGGTGACATCAATGGCGAGGCGCCCCATGGGGCCGGTCTCATAGATATGGCTTGCCCAAAAACCGTCGGTTGTCAGGGTCATGGAATAGGGAGCGGGGGCCGTTTTGGGCGTGTAGGTGACAAGGTGAGGGCCGGTGATGTCGAGAATAATGTGTTTGAGATTGTAGGGCTGAACAGTGGCGCGCAACATTTCGCTGCGCCATGCCCAATTGGTTTTGGAGCGTGTGTCTGCCAGTTCAGGCTTATCCAACGTGGTGACAAAGCGATAAGGGAAATCGCTGAATGACATATCCTGCCACTCGGCAACCAGCCCGCGTTCGGCTTCTTTGGCCTGCCATTTATTGAGACCCGCTTCAGCTTGGGTTGCAAGGCCCTGCCAGAAAATCCAATACAGGGCAATGACGAGGGTAAGAAGCAAGGTTGGAAGTGCAATTTTTAAATGTGAGCTCTTCAAAAACTTCATGGGCTTCGCATCCGGTAATGAGCTTTCTGACGCGATGATGTGTCAGGTAGCTTTATGGAAAATCTTGCTTCTTCGCGCAACAGGCACAAAAATCTTGTACACTGAGCGCCTAACGATTGAGGATTATCATGCAGGATTTATGGGTGTTTGGATACGGGTCTTTGATGTGGCGACCCGGCTTTTCATATGAAAGATGTGAACCTGCACGCCTGTATGGGTATCACCGGGCCTTTTGTGTTTACTCGCACGTACATAGAGGAACGCCGGAACAACCTGGGCTTGTATTCGGGTTGGACAATGGCGGGGCGTGTCGTGGATTGGCGTTTAAAGTTGGGGCTGATCAAGCTGAGAGCGTGCGGCAGTATTTGCGGGAACGGGAGCAGGTGACGATGGTTTACAAGGAAGACATCCGCCCGATCCACCTGCTCGATAGCGAGGCCCGTGTTGAAAGCCTGTGTTTTACAGTGGACCGCGAGCATCACCAATATGCTGGGAAATTGCCTTTTGATACACAGGTGAAGTTGATTTCAGAAGGTGTTGGGCAATCAGGGCGCAATCCCGAGTATTTATCCCAAACAGTGGAGCACTTACGCGAGATTGGGGTGCATGATCATGGCTTGGAAAAACTGTGGCATGCCGTTGCCGAAAAACTGGGTGTACCGGCTGTCTAGCAATCTTCTTTAAAGGTGCACTATATTTTCTGCACCAAGGAATTTGGCAAGGCGGGCGAGTTCTTGGTCAAATGCTTTGGTGCGCGCGGGGGTTTGACGCACGCCCTCTTCCCACCACACGCCCTTCATTTGCAGAGTGCTGGTTTTACGGTCCATCTTCAAGTCGACGCGTCCGGTAAACTTTGAGCCTTCCAAAATTGGCAGGACGTAGTAGCCATATTTTCGTTTTTTCTCTGGTACGAATATTTCGATTTTGTAGTCGAAATTGAACAGACGCTTGAGGCGGTCCCGGTCGCGAATGAGGGGGTCGAAGGGACTTAGGAAGCGCAGCCGGGAACTTGGCTTGGGGACATGCTCTAAGCGTTCGGCCAACCCACGAAAGGCGACGGCTTTGTGGGGCGCTGTTTTGTCGGCGCTGGTGATCTCTACGTGCATGAGGTCGGCGTCGTTATCTTCGATCCATTTGGAGACAACAGCGGGTTTGTAGCTTTGCCAGAAGGCTGCTATCTCGCGGGCATTGGCGACGCCCAAGCGGGTGAGTGCTTGGCGGCATTTCCAATCGAGTGTTTCAGCCTTGGTGGGTTTGGCGGTGCGCAAGCCTTCCGGGATGATGCCTTTGCTCAAGGCGTAGGCTTTTTGAAATCCCTTTCGGTGACTGATGGTGAATTCGCCGCTGCGCCAGAGGTATTCCAGTGCTGTTTTGGACGGTCCCCACCCCCACCATGCGCCTTTGCCTTTGTCTTCGAAGTCGCGGGTCATGAGCGCGCCTTCTTTTTTGACGCGCGCGCGGACTTGGGAAATGATTTTGTCGCCGTCGGGCCCTAACCGTTTTTCCCAACGGGCTGCGCGGTTTTGTTTTGCGTGGTCAAACCGGTGACGCCAATGAGGATAGAACTGGGTGGGGATTAGACAGGCGTCGTGAGTCCAATGCTCAAACAACGTGTGCTCTTCTTCATGCAAGGCTGTGAGTTGGTCGGGATGGTATTTGTCCGCGCGGCTCCACAAAATCATGTGGTGGGCGCGTTCAATGGTGCGGATGGAATCAAGCTGCACGTACCCCAGCTGCACAATTAAGTCATGCAGGTCTTGGTTTGAAAACGGGGCATTGAGGGGGCGGGTGAGGGCTTGTTGATGCAGCCAGAGCTTTCTAGCGGTTTGATTGTCTAGCTGCATCTTGTGTCCTGAACGAATGTTTGAGTTTTAAAGCCCGACGCCCTTAGCCGCAGCGTGAGTAGCCGCATGAGGTGCAGCTGTCACAACCTTCTTGGCGCATCAAGGCGCGTTCGCCGCACCGAGGGCAAGATGCCATGGGGGGACCGCTTTGGTCGCCCACTGCTTTTTTCTCGGCTTGTGTTTGTGAGGCGGGCGTATTGTTTTCCTTTGCATCAACAAGGAAGCCAATGTCGCGCATGTGTTGTTCGATAAAGCCGCCGATGGCTGCAAGCAGGCTTGGGATGTATTTTCCGTCCATCCAAGCGCCGCCGCGTGGATCAAACACGGCTTTGAGTTCTTCCACCACAAAGGTGACATCGCCGCCACGTCTAAAGACAGCCGAGATCATCCGGGTGAGCGCGACGGTCCACGCGTAGTGCTCCATGTTTTTGGAGTTGATGAAAATCTCGAAAGGTCGTCTGCGCCCGTCTTGCACAATGTCATTGAGGGTGATGTAGATGGCGTGGTCGCTTTCAGGCCATTTCAATTTGTAGGTGTAGCCGGGCAAAATATCGTCACGCTGCAAAGGCTCTGCCATATAGACAACGCTGTTGTCTTCGGGGTAGCTGGCGGCGACCTCTTTGACTTTTTCGGGTGCTGGCTTTTCTTCTTTAGATTTCTCAGGCGTTACGGTCAGCACTGAGCCACGGATATCGCTTGGGCGGTAGGTGGTGCAGCCTTTGAGATTTTTGGTCCAGGCTTGTTCGTAAATCTCTTTGAAGTCCTCAAAGGAAATATCTTCAGGGCAATTGATGGTTTTTGAAATGGAACTATCAATGTGCTCTTGCACTGCGGCTTGAACGGCAATGTGGTCTGAGGGGCTCAAGCTTTGGGCGGTGACAAAATAGTCGGGAAGCTCTGCGTCGTCGCCCTTGAGCTGGCGGAAGCGGGCAAGGGCGTAGTCCACCACTTCTTCCTCGGCGCGGGTGCCGTCTGGCAGTAAAACTTTGCGGGTATAGTTCAGGGCAAAGATGGGCTCAATGCCGCTGGAGACATTGCCTGCAAAAAGCGAAATGGTGCCAGTGGGTGCAATAGATGTGAGGAGCGCATTGCGGATGCCGTGTTTAGCAATGCGGGATCTGAGATCACTGTCGAGGCCCTGAATGGTTTCGCCTGCCAAATAGGGCTTGGCATCGAAGAGCGGGAAGGCGCCTTTTTCTTGGGCCAAGTCGATGGAGGCGCTATAGGCGGCATGTTCGAGTAGTCCCATCCAATGATGGATTTTGGCAATGCTGTCAGGATTTCCGTAGCTGAGGCCGCACATGATGAGTGCATCCGCAAGACCCGTGACGCCTAAGCCAATGCGTCGTTTGGCGTGGGCTTCTTTACGTTGTTCTTCCAGCGGAAAACGGGAGACGTCGACAACATTATCCATCATACGGATGGCAACAGCGACAAGCTCTTGCAGGTCGTTGTCGTCGATGTGGGCGCTGGCTGTGAACGGTTCTTTGACCAAGCGGGCTAGGTTGATGGACCCTAGCAAACAAGCCCCGTAAGGCGGCAAGGGTTGCTCGCCGCAGGGGTCGGTGGCTTGGATGCTTTCGCAATACGCCAGATTGTTGCGCCGATTGATGCGGTCAATGAAAATCACGCCGGGCTCAGCGTAGGCAAAGGTGGAGGCTGTGATTTTGTCCCATAGGGTGCGCGCTTTGAGGGTGCGGTAGGTGGTGCCGTTGAACACCAAATGCCAATCACCATCGGCGTGGACAGCATCCATAAAGGGATCGGTGATGAGGACGGAGAGGTTGAAATTTGTCAGTCTGCCAGCTTCGCGTTTGGCATCGATGAAGTCTTCGACGTCTGGATGGTCGCAGCGCATGGTGGCCATCATGGCCCCTCGGCGCGATCCTGCGGACATAACTGTGCGGCACATGGCGTCCCATACGTCCATGAAACTGAGCGGGCCGGAGGCATCTGCGCCAACACCCACCACCGCCGCGCCTTTGGGGCGAATGGTGGAGAAGTCATACCCAATGCCGCCACCTTGTTGCATGGTGAGGGCGGCTTCTTTGAGACCGTCGAAAATGGCGCCCATATCGTCGCCGATTGTGCCCATCACAAAGCAGTTGAAAAGCGTTACGTCTCGTTTTGTGCCTGCACCTGCGATGATGCGGCCTGCGGGTAAAAACTTGTAGTCGCTCAAGGCGTCGTAAAAACGGTCTTCCCACCCGGTGATTTTGTCGGCTGGCTCACAGGAGGCCAAGGCCTTGGCAATGCGTTTCCAGGTGTCTTCCACGGTTTTGTCATGAGGCGTGCCATCGGCCTTTTTGAAACGGTATTTCATATCCCAGATTTGTTCGCTGATGGCTGGGAGGATGGCAGGTAGATTGCTCATAACAAGGGGCTTTCAACTGGTGATTTTTACTTATTTGGCAGAAAAATGCCCCTCCAAGCTAGGCGCGTAGAGGGGCACGAGTCAATTAAATGTTCTTGATAAGTTCTAGTTTAAATGAACCTATTGGGCCTTGTTTTCAGACCTATTAGCCAGTTTTTCGGGCAGCCCTTCGGGGACTGCGTCGGCTGGCAGTGTTTCAATGGCTTCGAGCATTAATTTGTCGGTTGCTGTGTTCATGCGGCTGTCTAATTCAGCAAGGAAAGGTCGTCGTTTAAGGCCCGGTTCGATGGCTGGAAGAAATTCTATGATGATCGTGCCTGCATGGTGCTCTTGGGAGCGGGCTGGCCAATAGAGGCCTGAGTTTACGGCGACTGGAATGCACGGCACTTTGAGGTGGTTATAGATGGCGGCGACGCCGGGCTTTAATTCTTCATGTTCGCCGGGTGCGATGCGGGTGCCTTCGGGGAAAATGATGATGGGGCGGTTATCGGTCAACGCTTCTTTTGCCGCATTGAACATTTTGCGCAATGAGGCAGAGCCTGCTTCGCGGTCGACAGCGATCATACCCGCCTTAGCAGAGTACCAGCCATAATAGGGAATGGAGAGGAGTTCTTTTTTCATCACAATCGCGGGGTCTCTGGTGATCGCATTGAAAACCATCGTGTCCCACAAGGATTGGTGTTTGCACGCGATGAGGCAAGCGCCTTCGGGCAGGTTCTCAAGGCCGCGAATTTCATAGCGTGTGTTGGCAAAGATGCGCAGGAGCAAGATTGTCCCCTTGGACCAGCCGCGCATGATGGCAACGGTGAAACGACGCGGTAAGGCGTAGACGGGGGTCAGGACAATGCTGTAGATCGCACTGAGCACGTAGAAGAAAAAATTGAATGTGACAGCACGGAAAGACAACATGATTCGGACTTCCATTTGGCGTTAAGCAGATGCATCGGCGTCAGATTTGGCCTGTCGCGCAATGAGCGAGGTATTTAAAGCGTCGTTCGCGCGGGAGTTGGTTTTTCCAACCATCGCAGACGTACAAGCGTTAGCAGATATTTCGTGTACTCCGCAATCAAGAGTCGTGCGGAACCGGGATATAGGTACCATTGATCTAAATGGACGCTGGCTTGATGCACGGGAAACCCCTGTAACGTGAGGTTTGGCATTGTGTACCGAAGTTCTTGAGTGGCGCGGGGTAAATGATAAGCGCTGGTGACCACGAGGAGCGAGCCATATCCGTTTTGATGGGCCCAAGCTGCCGTTTCGGTGGCATTGCCGATGGTATCTTTCGCGATCCGGCCAATATCGATACAACAATCAAATAAGGGACTGTCGACGCGCTCTAGGCTGCGAATGTCATCAAGAGAGACCCCTTGATCTACCCCTGAGATGAGAAGACGTGTTCCAGAACCCGCGGTTAACAGGCTGACGCTTTGCTGAATGCGTTCTGGTCCACCGGTTAGCACGACAATGCCGTCTACTTGGGGAACCGGGCTTGGAGGGGAACGGGGTATGTCAGCAATAAAAAGGCTGAGGCCGATGAGATAGGCCACTGACAAGAGAGCCAGTACCACACTGAGAACGGCGGCATGGATTTTCCAGCGGTTTAGAAGTGTATGACGGATTGTACGCTTCACCCAAAGCTCCCCCGCGTGGTGTGGTTGGTGGCTTGATTCTAAATGAAGAATCTCAATTGTCTGCCAAAAACTGCTGCTTTTTGGATGGATTTCTTGGTGAATGTTAGACCATTTTACCTAAAGTGCGCAAAACTGTGACGTGAGCCGTCGTGGTAACAGTCAAAAGTAGGCTGACCGGTACGCAGGCCAACCAAAGATATTGCCACGGGGCAAGCGACGGGATTGGCAGTAATAAGTCAGATTGGGTGCTTTGCAGAGTGGACAGCGCCAGAAATGTCAGCGCTGCGGCGCCAAATCCCAAAATGCCACCGCGCAGGCCTAGCCACAGGAAATGAGTTTGGATTTCGGTGGCGATGAACCGGTCATGTGCCCCAATGAGGTGGAGCACTTCGACAAC
>NVSO02000044.1 GCA_002401305.2 Rhodobiaceae bacterium
ATCCCCCAACCCGCGGGCACCCCAATTGGGCTGCCGTGCTGGACGTCTCAGGAACGGAAAAACCATGCGCCCTTCAGGCCGTACACCTACCCAAATGCGCGAAATTTCGCTGGAAACCGGTTATGCCAAAAAGGCAGAAGGCTCTTGCCTTGTAAAATTTGGTGACACGCACGTTTTGTGTACCGCCAGCCTGGAAGAACGCGTTCCTCCTTTCCTGAAAGGCAAAGGCCAAGGGTGGGTTACCGCAGAATACGGCATGTTGCCGCGTTCAACCGATAGCCGCATGCGCCGTGAAGCGTCCGCAGGCAAGCAATCAGGCCGGACCCAAGAAATTCAGCGTTTGATCGGCCGTTCTTTGCGCGCCGTTGTTGACATGAAAGCCTTGGGCGAACGCCAAATCACAGTGGATTGCGATGTCATTCAAGCCGATGGCGGTACCCGTACAGCTGCTATTACCGGTGGGTGGGTTGCCCTTCACGAATGCATCGAATGGATGCGTACCCGCAACATGCTGGTGAAATCACCGTTGAAAGATCACGTTGCAGCGATCTCATGTGGCATCTACAACGGCATGCCGGTAACCGACCTGGATTACCCTGAAGACAGTAATGCTGACACAGATGCAAACTTTGTGATGACCGGCATGGGTGGTATTGTTGAGATCCAAGCAACCGCTGAAGGCGAACCTTTCACGCGCGCGCAATATGACAATATTTTTGATCTGGCCAAATCCTCTATCCGCGAATTGGTAGAGCTTCAGAAAAAAGCGATTTCATAACCAGCATGACTGACGCACAAAACAAGCAAGGCCATCGACAGCTCGAAAAAGGCAAGCTCATTGTCGCCAGTCACAATGCGGGTAAGGTGCGCGAAATTCGCGACCTTCTCGCCCCCTTTGGCATTGAACCCATTTCGGCAGGGGAGTTGGGTCTTCCCGAACCTGAAGAAACCGGAACGACGTTTCAAGCCAATGCAGAACTCAAGGCGTTGGCGGCTGCAAAGGCCGCCAACTTGCCAGCCCTTGCCGATGACTCAGGGCTTGCCGTTGAAATACTCAAAGGCGCGCCCGGCATTTATTCAGCCCGTTGGGCAGGGCCGCAAAAAGATTTCTCTCTGGCAATGGAAGAAGTCGAAAAAGCCATTCGCGAAGCCGGGGCCCATGATCGCTCCGCTCACTTTGTATGTGGCTTAGCGCTCGCATGGCCAGACGGACATGTGGAATATTTTGAAGGCACCGTAGACGGCACAATTATTTGGCCGCCACGCGGTGATCGCGGCTTTGGCTATGACCCCATTTTCCAACCTCTACGACGCTTGGAA
Organism: Rhodobiaceae bacterium; assembly: GCA_002401305.2. GTDB lineage: Bacteria > Pseudomonadota > Alphaproteobacteria > Parvibaculales > Parvibaculaceae > NORP139. The sequence goes on from NVSO02000044.1 coordinate 1,321, forward strand.
ACATTTGCTGAAATTGAGCCGAATGAAAAACATGCGATGTCTCATCGCGCCCACGCCTTCCGCAAATTAACCGGTGCGTGTTTTGGCCAATAATCCATCTTCCCGCAGGGAGGAGGCGTCACCACTTGATGATGGCACTCCCGGCTTTGGCATCTATATTCACTGGCCCTTCTGCCTGTCAAAATGCCCCTATTGCGATTTTAATTCTCATGTAGACCGCAAGGTAGATGAAGCTCGCTTCGTCGATGCGATCATCATGGAGCTGCGCCATAACCGGGAACTAACAGGTCCCCGTCCCGTCACCAGCATCTTCTTTGGCGGGGGCACGCCTTCTTTATTGACGCCGCAATCTGTGGAACGTCTTCTCATCGCCACCCACAATCTGTGGCCGATGACAAACCATGTTGAAATCAGCATGGAAGCCAATCCGACCAGTGTTGAAACCGCTTACCTCAAAGGGTACCGGGCCGCAGGGGTCACGCGTTTGTCGCTTGGTGTGCAAGCATTGCGCGATGAGGATTTAAGGTTTTTAGGGCGTCTGCATACGGTGGGCGAAGCGCTTCAAGCCGTCAAATTGGCGCGCGAAACCTTCCCGCGTATTTCATTTGATTTGATTTATGCCCGCCCTGCCCAAACGCCTCAAGAATGGAAAGAAGAACTCAAAGAGGCCATAAGCTACGCTGCCGATCACCTGTCGCTGTATCAGCTGACGATTGAACCCGGCACACCTTTTGAAAAGCTACATCACGCAGGTGCGCTCATTCCCCCCGATCCGGAATCCGCTGCCGCTCTCTATGATGTGACCCAAGAAGTTTGTGGCCACGCAGGGTTGGAGGCTTACGAAGTGTCCAATCATGCCCGCACCGGAGATGCGTGTCGCCATAATCTGACCTATTGGCGATATGGTGACTACGTGGGTGTCGGTCCCGGCGCACATGGTCGGTTGACGATCAACGGCGAAAAACGCGCCACCGAAACAGTATTGATGCCCACCCAGTGGTTGACCCAAGTTGAAAAGCTCGGCCATGGCCGCACACGGTTCGACACCGTGCCAGAGGGTGCGCAGGCCGACGAAATGATGATGATGGGTTTGCGTTTAAACGAAGGCATTTCTCTTTCACGCTTCGAAATACTCCGTGGCAAGAACATAGCGGGCGATAAGCTCATTCACTTGCAACAGGATGGGTTTCTCAAACGTCAAGGTGATCGCCTGATTGCGACGCCAAAAGGCCGCATGGTGCTAAACGGCGTCCTTAAAGAACTACTCGCGTAAAGCACACTTCTGCACCTCCGCTCTTCCTCAAACTCATTGAGGATATTAGAACGCTTGCGGGCGGAAGCTTTGCGGTGCCGGGCTAATCACTTTGGCTCCATTAGGGCGCACTTCCATAACAGCAAGACCACGTTCATTGGTCCCATCTGGAAGGAAGCGGAAAATACCGTCAGTGCCGGCAAACCCTTCAGGGTCTGTCAAAACAGCCACCGAATAAGGGCTATCAATCACACCGTCTGCCAGAGCAGCCGCCAAGCTTGTGGCATCATAGGCAAGGCTTGCAATACGCGGGGGGCGCGACCCAAAGGCTTTGCGATAGCGGCTGACAAATGCTTTTTGCTCGCCCCGGGGAGGCGCTGCATACCAGCCGCCCACAAGTGCTGGTTCGCGACCAAGAGAGGCATCATCCCACAGGCCTGTGCCTAGGAATTGAACCTTGCGGGGATCAATGTCGAAATACGGCAAGAGCGGTGCGGCAGAGCGCAGCTCGTCTCCCCCCGCAGGAATAAGCACGGCATCAAAGTTGACATCACCAATGGTGTCGAAATGTTCCAATCGCTTCAGCCGAGCTTTTGTTTCCGGCGTGCCCACGCTTGCAAGACGTGCCCGCTCAGCCTTCAAGGCGGCTTTGCGTTGGTTATAGCCTGCAAGCTTGCGCGCTGGATCAAACATGGCTTGGGGATCAGCTGGATAAGTTACCATGCCCGCAACCACGCCCCCGCGTTCTTCTACCGCTTGGCGGTAGGCCGTGCTGACACGAATGCCATATTCTTTTTGGGGGATCATGCCGGCAAAACGCGTAAGCCCGGTTTGGCTCGCGTAATCCACAACCCGGGTCACATCTTGCTCAGGCAAGAAGGAGAGTAGATAAACGCCCCCGCCAGCCACAGTAGCATCGGTTGAAAAGGCAATGACGGGAATATCATAATCGCGCGCGACAGGGGCGACAGCTGAAACAGACTGGGCAAAAAGTGGCCCCAAAATAATGTTGGCCCCTTCGCGAATGGCTTCTTCTGCCGCGATGCGAGCGTCTGCTGCATGGCCGCCAGTGTCTTTGGTGATCAGCAAGACATTGGCATTGCCATATTCAAACAAGGCGAGTTGTGCAGCATTTTGCAGAGCTTGCGCAATATCGCGCACGCCGCGACTTTCGGACCCAAGCGGGAGCAACAGGGCCACCCGAATAGGTTCTTGCAAACCCATGTGGTTCATCCGAATAAAGGCTGTTGGGTCAAGGGCGGGCGGTCCAGCGGGGGGCAATTGCACAACAGGGGGCTGGTAGTTGGGCCGCGAGGGAATAGTCGCCGTATCATTGGCACACGCTGAAAGCAAAAGTGCGCCGAGAGCCAGCGCTCCCAATGCCGTTTTGTTGACCAATGATGTCGTTCTACCCACGGATGATCCCCTTAATGCGTGCCAATTCAATGCGATCGGCATTTAGTCATTTCAAGCAAATTGCATGACCTACCTTAAGGCAATAACCCAACTTGCTCGAGCGAGCGAGAGATTTGCAGGCTCACAGGGCGAAATTATGTCCAAGCGTTGCGCCTTTGCACGGAAACCGTCATGGTGGCCCAAATCGCACCCCAGTTGAGGCAAGAAGTTTACCCCCATGTCAGATGATTTCCCCCCAGAGCCCGATGATCAAGAGCCCGATGGTCAAGGTCCAGATGCTCCAGAGAGTGATGAACCCGCAGCGCCAGAAACCTTTCATTTAGGGGCTTTGGCACCGGGGCTTTACATCACAGCCACGCCTATTGGGAATGCGAAAGACATTTCATTGCGCGCCTTGCATGCCATCGAAAATGCCGATGTGGTGCTATGCGAAGATACCCGCGTGACCTCCAAGCTGTTGGCGATCTACAACCTAAAAGCCAAGCTGCGTCCCTATCACGACCATAATGC
>NVSO02000045.1 GCA_002401305.2 Rhodobiaceae bacterium
CAGCATAATTGCTGCACTATTCGTCTCGTCGTTACGTTTTTCATTAAGCTGTTAACCATAGAGCATAAAATTGTCCCTAAAGTGGCTAGATCAACTCAACCGATCGTCCCAAAACGTGGTAGAAAAACTACTAGGTTTTAGGAGCTATTTGGGCGATCGAAACGGACGCGCCCAGGGTAGAAATACAAAGCACAGCAAAGTAAGGACCAAGGTCAGTATGCTACGAATTTTTACGGTCTTATTTGGGGCCGCCGCAGTGCTCTTTATTGCTGGTGTTTTGTCCGTGACCTATTTGCTGTGGCGCATGTCAGACGACTTGCCCGACTATGATCACTTGGCTGACTATGCCCCCCCCATCATGACGCGCATGCATGCGGGCGATGGACGGTTGATTGCGGAATATGCCAAAGAGCGCCGGATGTTCGTGCCCATCGAAGCAATTCCTGAGCGTGTCAGCTACAGCTTCTTGGCTGCAGAAGATAAAAACTTCTACCAGCACCAAGGGCTATATTTCAAAGGCATCTTGCGTGCGGCAGTGTCGAATGTAGGCAACTACATTCAAGATCGTCGCATGGAAGGCGCGTCCACGATTACGCAACAAGTGGCTAAAAACTTCCTGCTCACAAATGAGCGGTCCCTGGAACGTAAAATCAAGGAAGCGCTTCTCTCATTGAAGCTTGAGCGCGCCTTTACCAAGCCCCAAATTTTAGAGCTATACCTCAACCAAATTTATCTGGGCATGGGCTCTTACGGCGTGGCTGCTGCCGCGCTGATTTATTTTGATAAACCTCTAGATCAATTGACCATTGCGGAGTCCGCCTATCTTGCCGCGCTGCCAAAAGCGCCAAGCCGGTATCATCCCTATCGCAACCGCCAACGTGCGCTCACCCGTCGTAACTGGGTGATCGGACGCATGGAAGAAAACGGTTTCATCACCGCCTATGAGGCCTCTATCGCCCGTGCCGAAGACCTTGTGGTCACACCGCGTCGCCAAGGTGCCCAAGTTGTTGATGCAAACTATTTTGTGGAAGAGGTGCGCCGTCAGCTCTACAGCCAATACGGCGAGACAGAACTTTATGAAGGCGGCATGTCGGTCCGAACCACACTGGATACCGACCTTCAAATCAAAGCCGCCAATGCATTGCGTGATGGATTGGTCGCCTATGACCGTCGTCATGGCTGGCGCGGACCAGTGTCTCGTTTAGAAGGCGGGGAGAAATGGCAGGAAGCACTTGCCAAAATGAAGCTTGCCGAAGACCTTGCGCCATGGACTTACGCCACAGTCATTGGCCTTGAAAAAGGCCGGGCAAAAATCGGTGTACGGCCAGAGAAAGAAATTTCCGGAGAGTTAGTCGAAGAGCTTGTGATCGGGTACATCCCACTGGCTGAAATGAAATGGGCGCGAGAGTTCTTGTCTACAAAATCTCGTGGTGCCGAAATCGAAAAAGCAGACGATGTGCTTGCAATCGGTGATGTTGTCTACGTCGAGCCAATTTCCAAAAAAGAGGGGGAGCCGGGAGTTTATACCTTGCGCCAAATCCCTCAGGTCAACGGCGGCATCGTTGCAATGGATCCCTATACGGGCCGTGTGTTGGCAATGGTCGGGGGCATGAGCTTCCAGACCTCACAGTTCAACCGTGCGGTACAAGCAAAGCGCCAGCCCGGTTCGGCCTTCAAGCCATTCGTCTACGCAGCGGCTTTGGACAAGGGCTTCACGCCTTCAAGCCTCATTCTCGATGCGCCCTTCGTGATGGACCAAGGCCCGGGCCTAGCGCTTTGGAAACCAGAGAACTATGGCCACCGTTTTTATGGTCCCTCCACCTTGCGGTTGGGGATCGAGAAGTCTCGAAACGTTATGACTGTGCGCTTGGCCCAAAATGTCGGTATGCGGAAGATTGCGGACTACGCCAAACGTTTCGGCATCATGGACAAAATGCCAGCCGTGCTTTCCATGTCATTGGGGGCGGGCGAAACAACCCTCATGCGCATGACAGCAGCCTATGCGATGCTGGTGAACGGCGGCAAAAAAGTAACCCCAACTCTGGTGGACCGTATCCAAGATCGTCGGGGCCAAACCATCTTCCGTCATGACAAGCGGGAGTGTGTTGGCTGCCGTGTGGATACATGGGACAATCAAGAAATTCCGAAATTGCCGGACACGCGCGAGCAAGTCATCAGCCCGCAAACTGCCTATCAAGTGGTGTCTATGCTGGAGGGTGTTGTGCAACGTGGCACAGGCCGTACAATTTCAAAACTAGGCCGTCCGTTGGCTGGTAAAACAGGCACAACCAACGACGAGCGTGATGCGTGGTTCATGGGCTTCTCGCCAAATATGGTTGTGGGTGTTTTTGTTGGTCTGGATTCACCTCTTCCGATGGGCAAAGGTGAGACGGGCGGTAAAGTGGCCGCACCGATTTTCAAACAATTCATGGCGAATGCATTGGGAGACCAACCCGCCATTCCCTTCCGTATTCCAAATGGTGTGAGCTTGGTTCGGGTGGATGCGAAAACAGGGCTGTTGGCTCAGCCTGGCGATAGCAATGTGATCCTTGAAGCCTTCAAAGTGGGAACCGGCCCACGGGCTCCAGAAGCGCCGATCTTCTACGATGAACCGGTGGCGGCGAATGAGAATGGGGATCCTTTGGCGCCGCAAACACGTCGTCAAACGCCCACATCCCTGTCTTCAGGAACTGGCGGCCTCTACTAAAGCAGGCACATCGGAGATAGTTTTTGCAAGCGCGCGTCATTCTCTTGGTGCGCGCTTGTTTACATGGGCGCGCCTTGGTCTTAATGTCCGGCGCCAGAAGAGATATTTATTTAGTTGATTAGTGATTCACGCGCGATCCCACGATTGCGCACCGGCAGGAGAGTGACGCATGCGTGCGGAAATTCAAGCAATGGCAGATGAGATTAGAGACTCATTGACCTTGCTGAGGAGGCATCTTTGACTGGGATACAGCCCAACGTCGCCTCGACGAACTAAATGCAATCACGGAGGATCCAGATCTTTGGAACAATCCTCAAAATGCACAAAAAAAGATGCAAGAGCGCACCCGACTCGAAGAATCGATCAAGGCCTATATCAAACTATCGAGTGATCTCGAGGACAGTCTCGAGTTGATCGAGATGGCAGAGGCAGAAGATGATGCGGAGACGATTAAAGAGGCCGAACAGGTCATCTTTGAAACCCGTGATTCTGCTCGGCGCAG
>NVSO02000046.1 GCA_002401305.2 Rhodobiaceae bacterium
CACAATTTCTGCCATATCCACATTCCTCCAATAGGACTTGTCTTTAGGCCACCAAATAAGCAACGCCCAGACCCAATAAGGGCCCTTCCCCACAAAACTTGGGTCTAGGGCCTGTAATTCACTAAAAAGCGCCCATATCGAAATAAGGGTTCCAAAAGAGAACCTAAGACTGGACTGTCAGGGGGTAACCCTGCTTCAATCCACAAAGAGGGCAAACGCCCCTTAAACAAACAACGGACCGCAACGGAGGAACCACATGTCAGAACAAAATCAAAAAGGCTGGGTCATCATATTTGGTGCTGGTGTACCCGATGGGCTGGGAGGCGCGCTTGCCAGACGGTTCGCCAAAGAAGGCCATCCAATATTTGTAACCGGGCGTACAGAAGACAAAATCAAACAAATTGCCGCAGAAGTCGAAGCGCTTGGCGGCACCGCTGCCTACAAGACAGCCGACGTGACCAATGAAGCAGATGTCAAAGCCGCCTTCGATGCTGTCGAAAGCAAAGGGTCCCTCGCAACCGTGCTCTACAACGCGGGCAACAACGCTATGATCCCCTTCCTAGAGCTGACCCCAGCTCAATTTGAAGACTTCTGGCGCGTGTGCACGTACGGCGCCTTCCTTGTGGGCCAAGAAACCTTGCGCAGGCTTGTGCCAAAAGGCGAAGGTTCTCTGTTTTTCACCGGCGCGTCCGGTTCTTTGCGCGGCAAAGCCCAATTTGCCCACTTTGCGTCTGCCAAAGCCGGGTTGCGGAACTTGGCCCAGTCCATGGCCCGCGAATTCGGCCCCCAAGGCATCCACATCGGTCACATCATCGTGGACGGGGTGATTTCTGGAGATCGCATCAAATCTCGGTTGCCGCAATACCTTGAAGCGCTTGGAGACGAAGGCAGCCTAGCCCCCGACGCCATCGCCGATGCTTTCTGGGCACTGCAAATCCAACAACGCACCGCATGGAGCCACGAAATCGACGTGCGCCCGTTCAAAGAAACCTGGTAAAACCCTCAGAAGAAAGACAGAAGAAGGTGATTGCCTCCTTCTGTCTTTAACGTTCTAGCGCTATAGTGCCCTCAAATCCTGCCCGCAAAATTTCTCAGGGCATTTGAGGTGACGCGCGTGTTGACCAAGTTGCGACAGAAGATTCCAGACGAGGCGTTCCTCGCCGTTTTGATAGACCATCCCAACAGGAACCGGACAATCGCTCTCTTTTTGTGCGCCGTGGTCCTCCTAATGGTCTTCGTCGATTTCCCGCTGTCGCGCTTCATGATTGCGGAGCCCGGCGCTTTCTTCGAGGCCTTACGCGCAGCTCATGACGTTGGAAACTCACTGTGGTTTCTCGTCACCTACATCGCATGGGGCTGTACCGCCTATGCCTATAGCCGCATAACGACAGATGAAAAGCGAGCCGCCCAAGCCCGCAAGCTGGCGCTCATCTTCGCTTTTCTGGCTGGGTGCATCATCGTCTCAGGGCTCTTAGTCGACGTCCTCAAACCCATCATCGGACGTGCCCGTCCCTATATGGCGCTAGAAGGGCGTGGCTTTTGGGCCCCCTTCACGTTCAGTGGCAGATATTATTCCATGCCATCTGGTCATGCGACCACAATGCTCGCGGCCGCCGCTGGCTTATCCATTTTGTGGCGCAAAGCCGCCAAGCCCCTACACATCGCATTATATGCGCTCGCCATCTTTGGTGCCTTCGCCCGGATCGCGGCGCGCAAACACTTTGCCTCAGACATCTTCGTTGGCGGCATCATCGGCGTCCTGTCCGCCTATTGGTTGGCAGACCTATTCACCCGGCGAGGCTGGCTTGAGTTAGGATCACCGCAAACGTCCAAAGCGGTAGAGACAGGAGCCACCGATGAGCACTAATCCTGAACCGCTTGAGCAAAGCGAAACAGGTCCGCTCGATACGCGGCCCGTCGAAACGCTTAAATCCGACCCGCTTGTCGCATGGCTATTCTGGCGCACTGTCTTTGTCGGCATGGGGCTGTTGCCGATCCTCTTTTTCTTCCCCGTTGATATTTGGATCACAGATCTTTTCTATAGCGCTGACGCGACCTTCTACTTCAAAGCCAATGGCTTCGAGCAATTCTACAAAAAGGCCTTCAAGAAGGTAACGCTCGTTCTGGCAATTGGATATCTGCTGTTCCTAGGCTGGAAGGTGTTAAGTTCACGCGTGAGCGAGCGCCAACGGGTCATCGAGTGGCTCTATACCTTTGCCGTCCTCGTTGTAGGTCCCGGGCTTGTCACCAATGTTCTCTTCAAAGAAAACTGGGGCAGAGCCCGCCCCCGCCAAATCGTTGAATTTGGGGGCAGTGCGGAGCTTTCCTACCCCTTCCAAATTGTCACCGAGTGCGCGTCAAACTGTTCCTTTGTCACGGGAGATGCCTCAATGGGCTTTGCGCTCGTGGCATTTGCCCTCATCGCACCGATCAATCGCAGACGATGGATCAAATGGACTGTCGTCCTCGGCGCCTTCTTAGGCCTATGCCGCATTGTCGTCGGCGCCCACTTCTTCTCTGATGTGATCTACTGTGGTGTTTTCAACATTCTGGTTGCTCTTCTTCTGTACCGCGAAATTGTGCAGGGCTACTGGCGATCAGACGGCGCTGCTATTTGGAATACATTGAAGCGATGGGGCAGCCGACCGTCCCTGCCAACTCTTCCGATGCGCTGGCGCACCCCTGCCGTAAAGAGAATATTGGTGAGGCTACGCCGACCAATAAAATACTGGCAACGCCGTCACAACCGCCACTAGACCCAACGAAGACCTAGTCTAAAAGGGCGGCCCGAGAAAAAGCCACGCCGGTCTCTTCAGGGGCCCACGGGGAATATTTTGCCATGATCGCGGTAAAGAGCGGCCCACTCATGAGTTCACCAAGCCACCGATGAAGGTGCGGCCAGTCCTGCGCATCAAACCATGTGGCGTCGGCCACACGGAACTGACGAATAAAGGGCATAATGGCAAAGTCCGCCAGTGCCGGGCGCGCGCCAAACAAATAGGCGCGTGACGCCAAACGCCCCTCAAGCTTGCCCAAAAACGCGGCACCCAGAGTGCGATACTCAGTGCCATCCACGTCTTCGTAGCGGGTGGCATATTTATAGCGATCCAGATTGTGCTTAAACGGCCCGTCATTTTCAGCAATCAGCGCCAGCATCGCCTCTTTATCTTCTTCTAAAGGAGCCAGCCACTTCTCAGGGTCACCCTGCTCAAGCGCCCACAACATCACGTCAAAGCTTTCATCCACGATGGTGCCATCGTCGCAAATTAAAACGGGAACCGTGGCTTTAGGGGAGGCCGCCAACATGGCTTCGGGCTTATTGCGCAAAACAACTTCACGCAACTCCACCTCAACACCGCTCACCATCAAGGCCATACGGCCTCGCATGGCATAGGGGCATCGGCGAAAGGAGTAAAGGATGTGCCCCATCAGCCCTCGCGACTGATCGGTGTCGCACCCTCATCTTGCGGATCAGACGCCTCACCAGGCTTATCGCCCAAATGAACTTCTCCGCGTTTTTTGGCCAAGCCAATTTGTTTGTGGCGATCGCTGAACCGTTTCCGTTGGTCCGTCGTCAGCGTGTCATGGCAGCGCGGGCAACACACACCGGCCATATAATGCTCAGACTGCTTATCGTCTTCAGTGATGGGATAACGACAGCCATAACATTGGTCATACGTGCCTTCTTCCAGCCCGTGCTTCACCGATACGCGCTGATCAAAGACAAAACACTCGCCTTCCCACAGGCTTTTCTCCTCGGGCACGGTTTCCAGATATTTCAGGATACCGCCCTCAAGATGGAAGACATCAGAATAACCCTGTTGCTTCATATAATTTGTGGATTTTTCGCACCGAATACCGCCAGTACAGAACATCGCAATTTTGCGCCCTTCCAGCTCATCCTTATGATCCGCCACCCATTGAGGAAACTCTCTAAAGGTGGTCGTCGCAGGATTGAGAGCATTTTTGAAGGTCCCGATTTCAACTTCATAATCGTTACGTGTATCCACGACAACGACATTGGGGTCGCCGATCAAAGCATTCCACTCATCAGGCTGCACATAGGTGCCGACAATATGGTTCGGATCAACATCCTCCACACCCATCGTCACAATTTCTTTTTTCAGACGCACCTTCATCCGTAAAAATGGCATCTCTTCTGCCCAAGACTCTTTATGCACCAAAGTCTCAAAGGCCGTGTCGCTACGCAGATAATCCAAAACGGCCCGAACGCCGTCAGCTGGTCCAGCAATGGTGCCATTAAGCCCTTCATGGGCAAGCAGCAAAGTCCCCTTCACCCCATGCTGAACGCAGACCGCCAAGAGAGGGTCTTTTCGCTCAGAAAAATCAGGTAATTGGACAAATTTATAAAGCGCAGCAACAAGAAAATTGGACATTCCCATACCTTTTGTAGGTGTATAGCGTCCTTATACGCCCCCCAGAGCGGAAGAAAAAGCCTTCTCTGAGGACAAATATAAAAATCCCAGCAAGGGGGTGGAGCCTTGCCGGGATTTCAAACTCAGGAAACGGTCGTATCTGCATGTACGACAAGCATCATATGGGGCCATGCCCAAACGCGACGCTCAAGTACAAATTAGGATATAGACATAAAGAACTAGTTAAAATGATGGATTTATTTCATGAAGTGGATCAATAGGCGCCCCGTCCGCTCAAGATGGCTGGGATGGTGAAAATCAAAATACCAAGGTCCATCAACATGGAACGAGACCGCAGATAGGCCACATCCATTTCAACTTGCTGGCGGAAGGAAATATCCGCACGCCCCGCGATTTGCCACAGGCCGGTAATCCCCGGCAACCCACTCAAGCGGGCACGCTCACGGGGCTGATACCCATCGACTTCACTTTGAAGGGCTGGACGGGGACCGACCAGAGACATCTCGCCGTGCAAGACGTTAAACAACTGCGGCAATTCATCCATAGAAGCCTTCCGCAACCAACGCCCCACAAAGGTAACGCGCGGGTCTTTACGGATTTTAAAACACATGTCATCCCGCTCGCTCTGGGCAAGCAGGGCAGCCCGTCGCTCTTCAGCGTCCTCATACATGGAGCGGAACTTAATCATGGGAAAGATCTGCCCATTTTTCCCCACGCGGTTTTGCACAAAGAAGACAGGGCCCGCACTCGTAAATTTAATGGCACATGCCGCAAGCAATAAGAACGGTGATAAAATCAGCAGTGCGAGTGTGGCGATGGATATGTCCAGAACACGTTTGCTAACAGAGAATTGACTAATGCCGCGCCGTTCCGCCTGCGCGTCCAAAGCGTTGAGGGCGGAATAACCTATAAAGAGGGGATTGCCTAACAAGTACCGTCCGGCCATGCGGACAGGTTCCTGCAAAAGCCGCCATACCCATTCTGAGCCCAGTTTACGTACCCACAAAGGGGCTCTGGGAATACGGCCTGAGTAGTAGTCAAACAATCCCCCGACCCCCATAACGAGGTTGGGTTTCAACCAAGATGACCATTGTCTAATCCAAAGGTCTTGATGAGGAACACCAGTGGCAACAAGGAGAATGTCAGCACCAGAGTTATTAATCGCTTTAACAACAGCTTCCTGTGTATCCGTTGAAAAGTACCCGTCTTGAGCACCTGCAATCTGTAAATTGGGATAACGCGACACCATTTCGTCGGCAGCAGCCTTGGCAACACCAGGGCGCGCGCCTAAGAGATAAATGGATTTCCCCTCTCGTGCCGCACGTGCACATAAAGGCGGAAATAGATCCGTCCCGTTTAAATTAGCAGCCAAATGCTGGCCACTCATACGCGCAGCAAGCCCAATGCCGCTACCGTCTGGCAGCAACAACGACGCTTGCTTCAATGCTGAAAGATAATGTGCATTTCGCTTCATATGGTTCACACAGTGCGCATTCACAAAGGCGACACGTTTTGGTGTGTCAAAGTCCGCAAACAGCGCATCCAGCGCTCTGTCCTGCGTCATATTCACAAGCGGCAAACCGAAGAGTTTCAAAGGCGGGTGGCCATCATCCACTCCAGCAGCATCAACGCGAGCCTCACCCTCGATCGATTGGAACACTTTATCAGTAGAAAGAGCAGTTCGCTCTAGGGCTGGTTCCGAAAAACCAAGAACAGTCTCGTTGGAATATGACAAGGACATAACTCACCTCATTGAACAAATACATATTCAATGACGCGCAATCGCCATGCCGCTTAGACACCCCACAAAGTGCAAAAATTTATTTCCAAAGCATTTCAAGGACTTACTCAATTTAGTTCAAATTTTCAGCATTTCTCACCCCGTTGAAAAACACCATTTCCTTTCATTTCGCAGCGCATTTTGCGAAGGACTTTGCAAAATGGGAGGGCAAAAACCGGCTCAATCACCAAAGCAAGAGGAAGAGAAAACGGCAGAAACCCTAGAGAAAATGGAAAACTCAGCGCATTGGCTTGCCTTTTTTTGCCGTCACACGCTTTGGCACATCACTTGAAATGTAGAGAGGAACCGCTGGGCCAGACCGCCCCGTCTCCAACCAAGTGAGAAAAAGATGTCTGCAGTAAAAAATATGCGTGACCAACTAAGCAATGGGTTTTTAGGAAATCTCTCTGCCTATGCCATTGCCGAAGGTCTCGCCAAGGTAACGCGCCTTGTTACTGTCATTGCATTGGCCCGCTCAATTGGTCCCGAAGGCATTGGCCTGGCGGCCCTCGCCCTTACGATTGGCGAAATCGTGCGCGCCCTAACTGAAAATGGTATTGGCCAACGCATCATCGCCACCCCAGACAAAACCCTGCAAAAGGCCACTAACACCGCTTATCTGATTTTTTGGAGTTGGGCTGTTGTCCTCGTCGTTATACAGGTGAGCATTGGCCTCATTATGTGGAAGATGGGTCATCCCGGCCTGCTCGCCATTATGTTGGCTGTGCTGTCTCTTCCCTATCTCATCATGCCAGCTGGCTTGGTTCATTGTTATTTGGCCATGCGCAACGACCGCCTAAAAGCCACGGCTGCGGTGGCCGCCACCCAGAATGTCACCAGCAATCTGCTCACAGCACTCTTCATTGTCATCTGGCCAACCCCTCTTTCCGTTGCTCTTCCAAAATTCGTCACAGCCCCTTTGTGGATGTTGATGATGCGCCGCTTGGTGCAATGGAAGTTCGACCGCTCACAAGGATTCTTGCCCCTCTCCTATTTCATCAAGTTTTCCGCCTCGGTAATAGGTGTCGAGATGCTACGTGTGCTGCGCTTGCAAGCCGACAAGCTCATCATCAGCATTTTCCTCGGTGTTGAGGCACTCGGCATCTACTACTTCGCCTTTAACGCGGGCCTTGGCATCACCAATTCTGTGAGCACCGCCTTCTCCACATGCGTCTTCCCACATTTATGTGGCAAGGAACAAGGCGTCATTCGCAGACAGGCTTTCTTTAAAGCCCTAGGCATTGTCCTGTTGCTCCTCATTCCCGTTGTCGCCTTCCAGGTGCTGGGTGCCCAATATTATGTGCCCCTCATTTTCGGCGACAAGTGGGCTGGCGTCAGCGACATCGTCGCAATGCTCTGCCTTGCAGCTCTTCCCATGGTGATATGGAGCGGCACCGGCCAATGGTTGCGCGCCCATGACAGAGCGCATCAGGAATTGACCCTCTCAATCATCATCACCGTCACTTTGCTGATCACCACAGTCGTCCTTGCCCCTTATGGATTGATGGCAATCGCCACTGGATATGTGATTTGCACCACCCTTGTTCAACTTAGCGCATCTGCTTGGGCTCTACGGGAC
>NVSO02000047.1 GCA_002401305.2 Rhodobiaceae bacterium
CGAATATTGCCAAACCATTCGGTCCGAAGCTTGAAAAGATAATCCGGGTCTAATGTCATGAGGTTACGCAAGCCGCTGCTCCTAATAAAAGATTTGGCGGAACCTACCCCTCACCACCCCGCATAGGAATAGGAAATATGGGATTTTGGCCCGATAGGGCACCAAAGCCCCCTTTTTTGGCTCTGCCACACCAACATGAACGGTACATTTCGGAGAATTTACGATAGGATTTCCGGCAATCTCCTTACGTTGTCCAAAAAAACAATTTCAAACGAGAACAAAATGAGCGAAACCCTAAGCGCCCCAGATCCAGTCACGCTACCGGGCACCCCGGGTGCCATTGGGCTGGGTCTCCAGAAACTCACCTTCTCGTTCAAATTTGCAGCTGCTCTGTTAGGCAACCTCACGCGCCTAGATCAATGGTTACAGGATGCCTATCAGCTCGACACCGCTCTAGACGAAAATGAGGAACAGGACACCTCACTGCGGGAACCACGCCGGTTCATCAATCAAACATTGATTTTCACGCAGGCCCTCATCGATGCTAGCCGCATTCCTCTTTTTGATCGGGCTGAAATTCTAAGCCTACGCCCCCTAGAGCCAAGCGAGACACAAGCGCCCGACGCGGTAGAATATGAAGTCAAACTCATAACCCCCTTTATCGATGTCATCAGCCCCGAGCAGCTGTATGCAATCTACAAAGAAGCTATTCTGGGCGCAGGGCGTATGAGCAAAACACCCCTAACAGCCCAGAGCCGACAAAAAGAATACCAGCACTTCAACACCAAGGTGGTTTTTCCCATCGCCAAACAAGCCTCGCGCGGCATGTCCACCCAAGCTGTATTGCGCACCGCCCACCAACAAGACATTCCGTTCATTCACCGGGCAGGTGCCATGTTCCAAATCGGCTGGGGCAGCAAAGCCATTCAAATTGATCGCAGCTCAATTGGGGCCGACGCGGCAATGGCCAGCGTCATTTCAAACAGCAAACGACTGACCGCCAAGATTTTAGCCGACGCAGGCCTGCCTGCTGCCAAACACATCAATACCAATACGCTCCAGAATGCCCGCGAGGCCGCAAAAAAGATCGACTGGCCCCTCGTCGTAAAACCAGCGGACGCCGAACGCGGCGAAGGCGTCCACATCAACGTCTCCAATGACGTCGAGCTAGAGGCGGCATTCAAGCACGCCCTAAAGGTGAGCCCGGGCAACCAAGTTCTTATTGAGGAACAGGTCAGCGGCACCTGTCACCGGATTTTCATTTCAAACGGCGAACTATTATATGGCGTGAAGCGATGCGCAAAGTCTGTCATCGGGGATGGCACAAGCACTGTCCGCACACTCGTCGAAACCGCAAATCAAAAAGCACTCAGCACCCCCCCTTGGCGGCGTGAACCTTTGTGCAAACTTGATGATGAAGCCATGCAACAAATTCAATCCGCTGGCCATAGTTTAGAAAGCGTACCCGCCAAAGCCGAGCTCATTCATCTGCGAGAAATTGAATCCACCCTCGCAGGCGGACACGACGTTGAAGTCAGCCACCAAATACACCCTGAGAACTTACGCATTGCCCTCTACGCCGCAAAAATTGCCGGACTGCATAACGCAGGCATAGACATTATCTCGCAGGACATCACCAAGCCTTGGCTGGAAAATGGCGCCATCATCAATGAAGTCAATTACGCCCCTCTTCTGGGCGGCGGAGAGATTTCAAGAAGCTATCTCCCAACCTACCTAAGCCGGGCCCTCGAAAGCGACGGCCGCATCCCAATAGACATATTCATAGGCGGTGACAACGCGATGGCCCAAGCCAAAGCGCACCAGCAAACCCTGCTCAAAAAAGGCCTAAAAACCTATCTCAGCAGCCACGGTGAAACTTTAGATTGCGACCTAAATCAACGCCCCTATCCCTTCACATCCCTCGCGCGCCGAACCAAAGCCCTTCTGCTGGATGATACGGTGGACGCCTTGGTGCTCGTCGTTCAAAATGCCGACATTCTAAAATCTGGCCTTCCAATAGACAAAGCAACCTACCATTCAACCGCAAAAGCCGAGGCTTTCCCACGCAGTGGCGAGGTCCACACCCTGTTACACACTCTTCAGGGCGTCTAATCAGTTTTTGGCCTTGCGCGCCCCTCTTCCCAAGCGATAAAACCTCTTATGTCAAAAAATACAATTGCCGACCAAATTCGCATCATCATCATCAACCGCGAGAAAGACGTTGTGCGTCGCGCGGCAATGACTGAACGCTTAAATGCAATTGGCCTATCCCACGAGTTTTTCTCAGCTGTCGATGGCCATAGCTTTGACACGCTAAAAGCCCCCGAATACGACGGCGCAAAAAGACGGCGCTTCTTCGGTCGGGATTTAAGCCCCGGCGAAATTGGCTGCCTCCTCTCCCATCGAGGCATCGCGCAAAAAATGGTGGCAGAAGACATCCCGCTCGTACTTGTGCTGGAAGATGACACGTTCCTCGAACCAGACCTGCCCGACGTTCTCACCAGCCTGTTAGACGGCGACCGAGAATGGGACATGATCCGTTTTGTGAACTGGGAGAAAGTCTTCAAAGGGCCTCACCGCATCATCGGACCCATCACACCAAACTACGAACTGACCAGCGTGCTTGCCACGCCGGGCGGCGCTTATGGCTATTTGCTCACCCGTCATGCAGCGCAAGTCATTGTTGAACACACAGAAAAAAACTGGCTTCCCATCGATGCCCTTTTCGGGCGGTGCTGGGACACAGGCCTAGATATTTTCCTCACCAAACCCTCACCCGTCATTGCAGACTTTGATGTGCCCTCCACCATCGGCGATGACCGGTTCGACAAAAGCTTTAAGGCCTCCGCCCTCACGAAGTTCAAATATAGGTTCTTCCGGATGTGGTACAAACTCACCAGCGGACTATCCAAACGCAGCCATTTCGCCCGCACCAAAGCCCGCGACGTTCAGAAAAGAGCGAAGTATAATTGATATCCGCAGCGTGTTTACCGAGACGACATTTCGCCAGATACCTGCACAGTACGTTACAGACCGCCTAGCGCTCGATTAACTGCAGAATATCAACCGACACTTGGTATGCCTCGTGGACATCGTAACCGCTCGGGTAATTTGGAACCTCGTCACCGCATAAAATAAACCGGTCTACGCTCTCAGATGCGATTATCGTACCGGTCACGGAAATTGGCGCGGTATATCGCAC
>NVSO02000048.1 GCA_002401305.2 Rhodobiaceae bacterium
AGCCCCGTCGCGCTATGCCCCGACCCGCGATTTGCAATTATCTCAAGACCGCGCCTCCACCGTCTTAGCCTCAATGGTTCAGGCAGGGTTTCTCTCTCAAGCCGATGGTCAAACCGCTTATGATCATCCTGCAACCCTCAAAGGGTTTGGCGGCAGTGGCTCGGTGAATTATGTCGCCGATTACGTTTCGGATGGTCTTGAAAGTTACACCGGTAATCCACGCGCCAGCCTGCGCGTGATGACGACCATCGACACCAACATGCAAAAGACGGCAGAGAAAGTGATTGAGCAGGCGTTAGCGCGCGATGGCAAAAAGCTCAACGTATCCCAGGTTGCTTTGGTGGCCATGACCCCGGACGGTGCGATCCGCGCCATGATCGGGGGGAGGTCTTATCGTCAAAGCCAATTCAACCGTGCTGTGCAAGCCAAGCGTCAACCCGGTTCGGCATTCAAGCCCATAGTATTCCTAACGGCTTTAGAAGATGGCCTGTCTCCAGACTCATTGCGTGTCGACACGCCGATCACCGTGGATGGCTGGACGCCGAAAAATTATTCCAAAACCCATAAAGGCATCATGACCGTGCGCGATGCATTATCCAAATCGGTCAATACAATTGCAGTGCAAATTTCTGAAGAGGTTGGCCGCGAGCGCGTCATCAAGTCGGCGCGGAAATTGGGGATCACCTCTCGCCTGCGCCCCCATCCGGCACTCGCCTTAGGCACGTTCGAAGTAAGCCTGCTTGAAATCACAACTGCCTACGCAACTTTTGCCAATGGCGGGTTTGGTGTCTTGCCCCATGTCATCGATAAAGTTGAAACCAGCGCGGGCTCAAAGCTCTATCAACGCCAAGGCTCCGGTCCTGGTCGCGTCATCTCCCAACGGGCGTTGGGCGGCATGAACAACATGTTGATGGAAACCGTGCGCACAGGTACCGGACGCAGAGCCAGCTTAGGCAATCGACCCGCCGCCGGTAAGACGGGAACCAGCCAAGGGTTCCGCGATGCGTGGTACATCGGCTACACAGCAGATCTCGTTGTCGGCGTCTGGGTTGGCAATGATGATGGCAGCTCCATGAACAAGGTCACAGGTGGTGGCCTGCCTGCTGCAATTTGGAAAGATTTTATGTCGCGTACCCAGCGCGGCGTGCAAATAAGTGCACTGCCCGGGCGCTATGAAGTCCCCGCCTATGCCACGGGGTCTGTGACGGGAACAGCCAGTAGCACGCGCACGAATGGTGATCAGGGTTTCCGCACACGCGAAGAGCGCCGTGCTTGGAGACCAAAACAAAGTCACGAACGGCGCAGCTTTTTTGACCGTCTCTTTGATTTCTAAAAATCGAAATTAGCCATAGCGGTGCAAGGACGGCCCTTGTTCTTCTAACCACTTTACCGCTGGTCGGTAATTGGGATAGAGCCCAGCCAGACATTTCCAAAAGCTTTTGGAATGATCCATGTGCATCAAATGCGCAACCTCATGAGCTGCAACATAATCCAACACGTCAGGCGGCGTCAGAATAAGGCGCCATGAAAACGAGAGCGTCCGGCTTTGGGAGCAAGACCCCCAGCGGCTGGATTGATCTCGAATGGTGATGCGTGCAGGGCGCACGTCGAGCGCGGAGGCATGGTGTGCCACCCGCAAACTGAGTTCTTGTTTAGCCTGAGCACGCAACCAATCTGCCATCCGTCGCGCCAGAAAGTTAGGATCACCGGGTACCAGAATTTCAGGCAAGCCGCCCTCATCCGTCGGGGCCCCTAAGTGAATGACACCGCGTTTTTGGTCGACGTGGCGTATGATATGAGCGCGCCCTTGAAAGGGAATTTCAGCGCCTTCGCAAAAACCAACAGTAGACGGAATTTCGGCCAAGCGTTCGCCGATCCATTTAGAATGAGATTGCGCAAAGGCGACGGCGTGTTTGTGGGAGCCGCGCTTCGGGGCGGTAATACACACTTCCCCGCGTGTGAGATCGATCTTCAATACATATCGGCGCGCACGGGGGTGATGGCGTATTTTTACAGGCACGTGGCGTCCATCAATATCAATGACATTGGTCGGCAAAGCACGGGTGCGCGGGGCAAAGGCCATAGAAGTTCAACTTGATAAAAGCACGACGCAAACCATTCACGCCTACGCCAATTTAACAGCAGTGCGGGAAGGTCGTAAAGGCACCATGTGAGGCTGTTTAGTCGCGTTGGTCGTGAGAGCGGATGAAGGCATTCACCCGGGGAGCCACAGATTGTTCCCACTTGGCCCCGTTGAAGACACCGTAGTGCCCCACACCTTCTTGCTCATAATGAGCGCGGTGCGTTTCTGGGATATTGGAACACAGCACATGGGCGGCCATGGTTTGGCCAATGCCCGATACATCATCATTTTCACCTTCAACGGTCATAAGAGCCGTTCTGTCGATGGCTGTCAGATCAACCAACCGGTCGCGGTGATGAAAAATGCCAAGCGGCAAATGATGTTCCACAAAGACCCGGCGGATCGTTTGCAAATAATATTCGGCAGGAAGGTCCATGACCGAAAGATATTCGTCATAAAAGGCACGGTGCTTATCAATGCTGTCGCCGTCGCCTTCGACCAAGTGGCTGAAGAAATCCCATTGGGCGCTCACATGCTTGTCGAGATTCATCGACATAAAGCCGGAGAGCTGCAAGAAACCAGGATAAACGCTGCGGGTGAAACCGGGGTTGGGCAACGGCACTTCCATCACCACATTGTTTTCAAACCAATCATAGCCATTGTTGGTCGCAAACTTATTCACTTCAGTTTCATTGAGCCGCGTATCAATCGGCCCGCCCATAAGCGTCATGGAGCGCGGGGCGAAGTCCGCCTTGTCTTCATTCATCAATGCCGTTGCCGCCAGA
This sequence comes from Rhodobiaceae bacterium, assembly GCA_002401305.2. Classification (GTDB taxonomy): domain Bacteria; phylum Pseudomonadota; class Alphaproteobacteria; order Parvibaculales; family Parvibaculaceae; genus NORP139. The sequence continues at coordinate 2,869 of NVSO02000048.1, forward strand.
ACCGGTACTGAGGGTTGGCACACCGCAAGGATATGAACATTCGGGCCTAACAGTTCGCACAGCTCGATGATGTAATCGATGTAATCATCAAGGTCGAAAGTTCCCTGATTGACCGGCACAGAGCGCGCATCCGCCCAATCGGTAATATAAATATCATTGTGGGGCAGCAAAGCTTCCACCGTGCCACGCAATAAAGTGGCGTAGTGGCCAGACATCGGCGCCACAATCAGAAGTTTAGGATCGTCGGGGTTGGAAACGGCACGTTCAAAATGGAGCAGCTCGCAGAAGTTTTTCTCCCAAACCACGCGCTCAAGGACGGGCACTTCTTTGCCATCAATAAAGGTATGATCCAGATTGAATGCAGGCTTGCCATAGCGCCGGGTCGCTCCCTCAAAAACATCAAGAGAGGCGGCAATCGCCTTGCCAAAGGGGGTCTGTGCAAATTGATTTTCAGGATCTTTGAGAGCCGCCGCGCCAATTTCTGCAGCCAAACGCATAGGCGCAAGGGCAGCGTGATTCCACTCGTAGAATTGGTAAAGCATGGCCGGTCCTCATACTCATTACTTTTGTGCAGTGCACCATGACCCTAGTGTGACAGAGTAATTCCGGCAAGAACTTTATACACAGCCCTTGCTGAGGGCAGCGTGTGCCCTATTGAACCAATTCTTTCAAAGACTTAGCCATTGCCTCGGGAGAGGTTGCGCCCCCGTAATGTTTCAAAAAGGCGCCATCAGGGCTCATCAAATAGACAACGGCGGAGTGATCCATCGTATATTCAGCCGCCGAAGAAGGGTCTTCCACCCGCTTGTAATAAACCCGGAAGGCTTTAGCGACTTTGGCAATTTGCTCAGGGGATCCGGTAAGACCAACGAAGCTTGGGTGAAAATGGGCGACATATTGCGCCATGGCATCTGGCGTATCGCGCTCTGGATCGACGGTCACAAAAATAGGCTGAATTTTATCAGCCGTCGGCCCAAGCTCCTCGAGCGCGCTGGTGATAACTTGTAGTTCAGTGGGGCACACATCAGGGCAAAAGGTGAAGCCGAAAAACATCAGCATGTATTTGCCAGAAAAGTCCGCATTTGTGACGGTCTGGCCCGTGTGGCTGACCAGTTCAAAAGGCCCGCCAACCCTCGGCTTGCCCGAACTCACAACTTTAGAGGTGGCGCCACTGTCACCAACCTGACCATCGGATTTGCTCATCAATGCGACAATAGCGATGCTTAAAACCGAAGCGACGACCAGAAACGCGAGTGCGAGGCCAAAGCGTGTGCCTTTGTTCATGTTGCTTATCCTATTGTAGCGGTGGTTGCGGGAGAAAACCCGCAAGCTACCTCTTGAGCTATGGGTATGTTCTCCTATAAATAGAGGGGCGCAACGGATTTGACCAGTCGCTCACGTAAAAGAGAGTGTTGGCATATCGCCGCATAACCTATGCTAGCGAATTGAGATCACGGATTGAATTCTCGTCACCAATACGGACGGGAAGGCAGACCCACTATCGTAACGGTCGTAAATGCCTTTAAGGCAATTGGATGAGGAATAGAATAATGCAGGTGAAGGCTCTTTTGATCGGTTTAGTAATGATCCTAGGGACGAGCTCTGCATGGGCCATCAAGCCCGTGGACGTCTATGCCCCTGACAGTGATTTGGTGAATGCCATCCGGGCTGGTGACGTAAAGTTGGCTGAGATCATTCTGCAGCGTGACACCACGCCCAACCTGCGCAGTAAAGAAGGCACACCTGCGTTGATGACGGCTATTTTGCACCGCGAACCCGCAATCGTCAGACTGATCCTAGAGGCAGGCGCTTCAGTGGACCTGAAAGACCGCGACGGCGAAACAGCCTTATGCATGGTGGCCAAGGATGGCGACTTAGAGCTGGTGCAATTGTTGCTCTCCAAAGAAGCTGATCCAGATCGCCTCTGCTCTGACCGGGATTCGCCTCTTCTTGCAGCGACCCGCGAGGGCAATATTGAAGTGATCCGCTTATTGTTGCAGTTCGATGTTGATTATGACGCGACAGACCTAACAGGCCGCACCGCTCTGATGCTGGCTCAGCGTCACCGTCGCCAGAAAATTGCTGATCTGCTGATCGCTGCCGGGGCGCAATAATGATAAGCATCGGGTTACGGGAGCCTGAACACTAGACAAGCCGCCATTCGCCCCTATCTTTAAGGGATGGTCAAAGACACAAAACACGATAGCGCACCCAATGAACCGCCACGGGCGGCGTCCTCTGACAAAGGCGCTACGGCCCAATCCAAAGAGGTGCCGTGGCATCATTTGCCCGATGGCCGGTTTAGAAATCCCAAAGGCAGTCCCGATAGAGGCGGCAGGCGCTTGCGAGATGCGCTGCCCTTCTTTGTCGATATGTTCCGGCGCAGTTTTGAGAAAGTGGCCGTTCCCGCAAGTCATTTGGTTGAGCGCGAGCAGGCCATCAAGGATTTAGCGTCTGCGCGCGACACGAAGCTTGCGCATATAACGTGGCTCGGCCATGCATCCTTTTTGTTTCAGCAGGGCGGTTATACGGTTCTCACCGATCCCTATTTGACCACCTATGCAGGCCCGGCCGGATTAGGCCCCAAGCGGTTTGTCAAAAGTGGTATTCCCATTCGCGATCTGCCCCCCATTGACGTTCTGGTGGTCAGTCACAATCATTATGACCACCTTGACGAGCGCGCCCTTGCCAGATTGCAGGGCAAAGACACCATGCTGGTGATTGTGCCTTTAAAACTGGGTTCCTTTTTTACCGAGCGCGGCTTTGCCAATGTCATTGAATTGGATTGGTACGAGCATCACGACTTGCCCGCCAAACCGTCCGATCCTTCCGGCGAGGGCTTGCGGGTGACAGCTCTGCCTGTGGTGCATTGGTCGCGCCGGGTGGGCTTTGACACCAATACAACGCTGTGGGCAGGCTTCGGTTTCAAAAGCGCAGACCACAATCTCTTTTTTGGCGGCGACAGCGGCTACGGTGAGGTGTTCTCAGAAATTGGTAAAACTTACGGGCCCTTTGATACCGCCCTCATTGGCATTGGCGCCTACGACCCGCGCCCCATGATGTATGCCTCTCACGCAACCCCAGAAGAGGCAGTCCAAATCGGGCAGGACATACGCGCGCGCCGCTTGGTCGGTATGCATTGGGGAACAGTTGTGCTCACCAGCGAGCCGCCCTTTGAACCGCCAGAACGCTTTTTGGCAGCAGGTGCGGCCCAAGGGCTGGACCCTGAAAACCTGTGGATCATGAAAATTGGAGAAACACGTCCCCTGAATGGCACATGGCCCTCTAATTCGATATAGTCAGGCACGCTAGAGTGCACCCACCCCGCTGGCAGATCTTTCAAAGAACAGCCACGCGGCCTGACGTATTGAGATGCCCATGTCGCTAAAGCCAATGCCTATTGCAGGTTACACCGCCACCGGACTGTCCAATTCGCCGCTGTGGGGCGTGCGTTTGCAAACCCAAGTTTTGCTGAGATGGATGGCGGTGATCGGGCAATTAATTGCTGTGATCTTGGTCGATACAATTTTGGATTATCCAGTGCCCTTGGGCCTGTGTTTTGCCGCCAT
>NVSO02000049.1 GCA_002401305.2 Rhodobiaceae bacterium
ACGACCGCGAACGATCATATCTTCAGCAACAACTTCGCCATTGATTGTGGCTTTTTCGCCAATGGTCAATGAAACGCTCCGCACGTTACCTTGAACTGTGCCATCAATTTGGATGTCACCTGACGCAATCAAATTACCTTCAACAATCAAATCAGCAGAAATGATTGATGGAGCTGTCCGGCCAGCAGAGCGCTTAGCCGGGACCGGTGCAGAAGATGCAACCGGCTTAGTATTATCCTTGGAACGTGAGAACATAACGACCTGCCTCAATAAACTTAGATGGATCCTGAGCTTTATCTTTGTACCAGACTTCATAGTGAACATGCGGTCCTGTCGAACGACCCGAAGAACCAACACGGCCGACTAACTGGCGGAAGTCAACCTTGTCACCTTTTTTGACATGCACGGACTTTAGATGCGCATATCGAGATCTCAACCCATTGCCGTGATTAATCTCGACCAAACGACCGTAAGCAGGTCGGTAGCCAGCGTGTGTCACAACACCAGGTGCTGTCGCATAAACGGGAGTGCGAAAGGGCGCTCCCATATCTACACCACTGTGATACGCGAACTTCTTTGTAAAAGGGTCAACGCGGCGACCAAAATCGCTGGTGATCCGTTCATGGTGAAGCGGCGTGCCAAGTGGCACATGAGACAGAGCAATATTTAGGCCAGCCATCCGGTCAAGATTACGGGAGATCCGATAAACTTGCCGCCCAAAGGCTGCTTCTTCAGAAGAACCTGCCAAGCTTGTTTCTTCATCGGCAAGTGAAATCAGCGGCCCTCCACTGCCAACCCCTTCACTAACCACTTGAGCAACAAACGTTTTTGGCTCCAGCACGCCGGTCATGGTAATCAATGCTTCCATTTCGCGGATCTGCCGGTCGGTTGTTTCTTCCATTGTATTGATGAATGTCTGCTGAGACCGATCCAGCTCACTCAAGCGTGCTTGAATGGGATCATTAGCATCATTTTCAGAGGCCGATGCCCGCCCGAAAATAAGCCCGAGCCCAAATGTGCTCTCGTCAGCTTGTTCAATTCGAGACATTGTATCGTTCTGCAAGGCGGCTGTGTCACGACGGGACACACGTGGCGCCCCATTCAGATCCAGTGCCGCCATGAGAACCGTATTGCTACGCGGTCCCGCATACATGTCTTCACGTGTCTCGGCAAATCGTTCGCGCATATTCAATAGCAGCTCATTTGCAGCCTGCTTTTGCGCAATTATTTTTGTGATGTGGCCGTGCTTAGCTTCCAATTCCCGAGTGGTTGCCAGAAAACGTTCCTGTGCAATCACCAACTGTCCGTTCAATTCGTCATACGAGGCTTGCATCTGTGAGACGCGCTCTTCATAGCCTGCTTGCATTTTGACGTATCGTCGGTCTTTCGACGCGATAATTTGCTCTTTAAAGACAACATTCACTGATGTGAAAGCCACCCAAGATAGAAAGCATAAAGCCACTGCACTCAGACCAAGCTGAGCGAGTGGGGACAGTGAAACAAATTGAACCTGCCCATGACTGCGCAGATACAATTGTCGTTCGGTGTAGAGGTGGTGCCATAGCGTTCTCAGCTTATCAGCAATAGTCCCCGTTTGATCGAGCATACCTCGTAAGTACCCTTTAAGTTAACCCCCGCTTAACAGGCGTCGATTTCACATCATGCTGACAGCAATATCAACACCGGCAAGTTAATATATCGTGTTAAGGTTAACCCAATGACTGAAAAAAGGGCACAAACCCAGTTAAACTGCGGAAAGCGGCAGATAAAAAATTTCTGTTAAACCAGCTTCTGCGCGGGCTTCATGGTTAAAGGGGGGCTTCAACTTGCCTCTAAAGTACTGTTGGACCAGCCGATGGAATACTTCATGGGGTGTTTCACCATTTAAATCGGCTAACCAATGAAACCATTGCATGCCGACTCGCACGTGACCTTTCTCATCAGCGTAGATCATTTCTAACGTCGCAACGCTTTCTTTGTCCCCCGCGCCTTGCAGTCGTCGGATCATCCGCGGCGTCACATCCAAGCCGCGCGCCTCCAAAACCAGCGGCACGATGGCCAGCCGCGCCATCATATGATGGCGTGTTTCCAATGCCGCTTCCCATAATCCATCATGTGCGGGCAGGTCGCCGTAATGCCCGCCGAGCGCAATCAGGCGATCCTCAACGGCTAAAAAGTGTTTGGCTTCTTCATCACCCACGCGCATCCAGTCATCAATGAACCCGAGCGGCGGCGGCGGATGGGCAACGCCGTCCTGACGGCAGCCAAAGCGCGCAACCATATCGAAAGCCAAGTCGATGGCGTTGAGTTCAATATGAGCAAGAGAATGGAGGAGGGCGAACCGTCCCCGTTCGCCGCTTGGATTGCGGCGCGGCATACGTGTCGCTGAAATAAGCTCTGGCGCATCAGGGCGCGCGGGGCGGTCGGCAGGTTCGTGCCAGAGAGTACAATCATTGGCCAACTCACCGGCACGCCACGCAGCACAAACCGCTTGAGCGGTCTGGGCTTTTTCAACAGCGTTGGCGGTTTGAAGAATGCGAATTACTTCTTCATTTAGCGTCTTAGATGTCATGAAAACTTATTTAAATTCAATTTGTTAGTGATATTTTTTAAAGTGATTTAACAGCGTCTAGCACAGCCTGAGCATGAGCCTTTACACGCACTTTAGGCCAAACAGCAGCGACTTTCCCGGTTTCATCAATCAAAAAGGTCGAGCGCACAATGCCCATATAGACTTTGCCGTAGAGTTTCTTCTCCTGCCAAACACCATACTTCTCGATGATGGCACCGTCTTCGTCTGATGCCAGAATCAAATTCAGATCATGTTTTGCAATGAACTTGTCATGGCGCTCAACACTGTCTTTTGAAATTCCAATGATGACCGTGTTTTGTGCCTCGAACTCTTTCGCCAAAGTGGAAAAGTCAATCGACTCTGTCGTGCAGCCCGGCGTCATGTCTTTGGGGTAAAAATACAGCACCACATTCTGTCCCTTTAATTTGGACAGTTGGACTTTTGTGTTCTCGCCTTCGCCACTGTCGCGGGGAAGAGTGATCGCAGGGGCCTTTTTACCAACCTCAGGCATCGCAGTCATAAGGATCTCCATATTGGGCACGTCTCAATGTGTCGGGCCATGTGTCAGGCTTGGCCAGGCACATGGAGCTGTAAAATCGTACTGGTAGATGTTCTACCGGAAAAATGCCCGGCATTTGTAGATTTTCAACAACTTGCTGCCATATTTCCGGTGTCTTTCAGTCTGCCTGCTCGTAAAGCGCACATTTGCGCAGATATGGCGCAGGCTGATTTAAAAATATGTGGATCAGATTTGGTTCGAATAGATGCGTCTCGCCAATCATTTATTGATAAAAGCGGGAATCACAGGCATCACCAAATCAAGGTCCAGTTAAGGAAACGAATTGATTCGTCCCGCCGCAAAATTTTTGATGGAAGCCATCGGCATTGCAGTAGCCGGTGTGGCTGCGCTGATGGGTTTTGCCGCGTGGCAATTATCCTCCGGCCCGATCTCGCTTTCATTTCTAACGCCAGTGTTCGAACGTTTGGTCAATTCCAACTTCGAGTATGGTCACCTCACGCTGGGCGATACGGTTCTGACTTGGTTGCCTGAGAAGCGCGAATTAGACATTCGACTAATCGACATGACCTTGTACGACGGCTCCAAAACGCCGGTTGTCTCCATTCCTGAAATTTCATTGGATCTTCATGCGGGCCGTTTGCTGCAAGGGGAACTTGTGCCGCAAAAGGTCGAGTTCTTCAATGTAAAGGCACGTCTTATTCGGCGTGAGGGCACAGGCGTGCAAATCCAATTGCTCAAGTTGGATGAAGACGAAGAAGTGACAGCGGTGCCTGACAAGCCGATCATCGAGCCCATCTTCGCGGCTCTGACGTCTGATGAAGGTGCCGACCCCCTTTTTGCGTATCTCACCCGCTTTGCCATCACAAATGCGCGGTTGGAAATCGTGGATATGATCAATGGCGTGACCTGGTCCGCTCCTGATGCAAACTTCGTCATCACAAAAGATGAGCACGGCGCAAACGGGATGTTCAAAGCGCAATTGTTGACCGGCGAGGCCAAGCTCGACATTGCACTGGAAGGCCGATTGCTTAAAGGAGCTAAAACAGCAACCTTGCAGGCTAAAGCCGGTGGGTTGGTTCCTGCAGCCTTAGGACGGGCAAGCGACGTTTTCAGCGATTTACTCCCCTTCGATTTCCCCATCAATGCTGAGGGTGAAGTAACAGTCTCGCGTGAAGGGAAGATTTTGTCAGCCGGTCTGCGCATCGACGCAGGAGAGGGCAGACTTTCCATCCCAGAACTGAATGCGACCCCCATCAATCTAGATGAAGCCCATGCCCAAATTAAACTGGATTCAGTGGCCCAGCATTTAGAACTCACGTCTCTCTCTTACCGTATTGGAGAAAATCAAGGCACTTTCAAAGGCACCGCAGATTATCAGGTCGCAGGCTATTTTAATGTAACGACGAGCAAGCTTGACGTCGTGGGCACCGATATTTCTGTCGCCATTCCCGGGTTTTTTGAGAACGTGGCAACTCTGGATCGCGTCGAACTGAAAGGTGAGGTGGATTTTGAGAATCTAGCCGTGCAGTTCGACAAATTGGCTCTGATCAAAGATGCAGGTAGTTTCACCATCAAAGGTAGTGTCGCCAACGCCCCCGGCCAATCACCAGCCCTCGATCTAACAGCAGTGATCCATCAATATGACATGCAGGACCTAACCGCGGTTTGGCCCATTCCTTTGGCAACTGGCGCACGGGATTGGGTCGCGGAAAACCTTAAGCAAGGCACATTGTCCACGGGCAAGGCTCGCGTGGCGCTGCCTGCCGGAATGATTGATGAGTCAGATGCAGGCGCGGCTTTGCCGATGGAGGCGGTCGATTTCACTTTCCAAGTAGATGATGCGACCCTGAGCTATCTTGGTCCGCTGCCGGCGATGACCCAAACTAATATTAAAGGGCACCTGCAAGGCGATCGTTTTGATGCATGGGTGGACGGCGGTTTCATTGCGGTCGATGGAGGCAAGTTGGCCATCAGCGACGGGCATTTTGAGGCGTCAGCATTACACATCTCAGGTGGCCCCGGCCTCATTGATATGACCTTGTCTGGGCAGACCGCCAAAGTATTGACCTATCTGGATCTTGAACCCTTAGGTTTTATTACAAGTTTTGGCGTTGACCCAAAAATCATCGGCGGCACTTCGGTTGTGACAGCCCATATTGGGTTGCCGTTGAAAAAAGAAGTCATGATGGATGACGTCAGCTTTAACGGCAAAGCGATTGTTGCGGATCTGACATGGCCTCAGCTCGTTGGAGACATATCGGCAGCCGACGGAAATCTCATTGTAGATGTGACGCGCGACGGCCTTGAAGCCAATGGCACACTCTCTCTCAATGGCGTGCAAGCGGACCTAAGCTGGGCAGAGAATTTTGACAGCAAAGGCAAACCATCAAGCCACATCAAGCTACGCACAACGGTTGATGACGCAGGGCGTGAGGCTTTAGGCCTGTCACTGGAAGACCTCATGGAAGGGCCGGCCACGGTTCACGCGGACATGATCGGCAAGGGCCCTGATTTGATCAGTGCGGCATTGTCAGTTGATTTTACTGAAACAATTCTCAAAGAAGACGCGATCGGCTGGAAAAAACCCGCAGGCATTCGCGCACTTGCTACCATGAATGTGGATTTCCGCGATCCTAAAAAATTCAGCTTCACCGATTTCAAAGTCAAAGGACCCGGCACACACATCGAAGGTCATTTTGTGGTGGATGAGAACGGCGATACTCTCGAAACAATCTTGCCAATCGTACGGTTGGGAACCGAAACCGACATCTCCATGAGCGCCATCAAAAAAGCCGATGGCGCACTTCACATTACCGCCAGCGGTCCCAAGTTTGATGCACGCGGTTTAGCTGACACCGTCCTGCGGGGAGACAACACAGAACCGCCTTTGCCAGAGGCAGACGAATTGGCAAGCCAGGTTAGTGTGATGGTGTTTGATACAAAATTTGACAGCGCTCTCCTTAATGGAGGGTTACGCATGAGTGATGTAACCGTTACATCCAGACTGGTAGAGGGGGCTCCCCACCAATTGGCTATACGGGGCCGCCTAAATGCCAAAACACCCATCACCATGGACATCACGCCGCTTGCCAATAACCGTCGTGGGCTCAATGTGATGACCGATGACGCGGGGCTTCTGCTCAAAAGCCTCGATGTCTATACGAGTATTCAGGGCGGAAAAATGCGAGTGCATGGCATTTTTGATGATGCCAAGCCCGGCGGTCCTTTAACCGGTCGGATAGTCATTGAAAAATTCCGAGTGGTAGATGCTCCCGTACTCGCAAGTTTGCTGACGGTCGGCTCTTTTACCGGCATTGGCGATACTTTGTCGGGAGACGGTATTCGGTTTGTGAAACTGGATATCCCGTTCCGAATGACTGAGGAGCGTTTTATTCTTGATGATGCCTCACGTCTTTACGGTCCCGCCATGGGCATCACCCTCAAAGGACAGATTGAACGCAAAAAAGGGATCATGGACCTTAACGGCACAGCAGCGCCGGCCTATACGCTCAACTCGATTTTGGGTGCGGTCCCGATTCTTGGGAATTTGATTGTTGGTCGGGAAGGGGAAGGGCTGATTGGCTTCACCTTTGCCGTCACCGGCCCACAGGAAAATCCAAAGATTTCAGTGAACCCCCTGTCCGCATTCGCACCTGGTTTCCTACGTCGTCTGTTTGAGTATAGCGATGACTTGCCACCTGAAGGCACGCCGTCCCCCTAGCCGAAACTAAACCCACGTAGATCAGCTTAAACGCGCACAAAAGAAAAAGCGCCGGAACCCAAGGTTCCAGCGCAATAGTCGTAAAGATTTGAGGACCGAGCGGTCAAACAGGTTTGAGCAACACGTGTTTCTTCTTGCCTAATGACAGTTTAATCACGCCGCTCTCCGTTAGATCCGTTGCGCTCAAGGAACCGCGTTCATCTTGAACCGCCTTATCATTCACCTTAGCACCGCCGCCTTTGATTTGACGTCGTGCATCTCCATTTGAACTACACAAGCCCGAGCGCACAAAGGCTGTGAGGATACCCAAACCCGCATCCAGTTCACTCTGCTCAATTTCAATCGTGGGCAGGTCCGCACTGATGGTGCCTTGTTCAAAGGCCAAGCGGGCAGCCTCAGCTGCTTTATCCGCCGCTTCTTTCCCATGCACCATTGTGGTCGCTTCTGTTGCGAGGATCTTTTTAGCCTCGTTCAGCTCAGCGCCTTCAAGGGCTTCAAGGCGGGCAATCTCATCGAGCGGCAATTCCGTAAACAGACGCAAGAAACGTCCAACGTCTGCGTCTTCGGTATTGCGCCAGAACTGCCAATAATTGTAGCTCGAGAGCAAATCTTCATTGAGCCATACAGCCCCGTCGGCCGTCTTACCCATCTTGGCCCCAGAAGAAGTCGTCAGCAAAGCTGTTGTCAGCCCGGTTACACTGGCGCCATCAACCCGGCGAGACAGTTCAATCCCGTTGACGATATTGCCCCATTGGTCAGACCCACCCATTTGCAAAGTGCAGTCGTGCTTCCGGTTCAGCTCCAAGAAGTCATACGCTTGAAGGATCATGTAATTGAATTCGAGGAAGGAGAGCGTTTGCTCCCGGTCCAAGCGCAGCTTAACGGAGTCAAAGCTGAGCATGCGGTTGATCGAGAAGTGCCGCCCATAGTCGCGCAGGAATTCAATGTAGTTGATCTGATCCAACCAATCGCGGTTGTTGACCATCACGGCGTCGGTTGGGCCATCTCCAAACGTCAGCAGTTTTTCAAATACTTTGCGAATGCCCGCGAGGTTTTCGTCAATCTTTTCATCGGTCAGCAATTTGCGCGCTTCATCCTTGCCCGACGGGTCGCCGATGCGTGTGGTGCCGCCGCCCATCAAGACGATGGGTTTGTGACCAGATTGCTGAAGTTTGCGCAGCATCATGATTTGGATAAGGCTACCGACATGCAGGCTTGTCGCGGTGCAGTCAAAGCCGATATAACCAGTGACAATTCCTTTTGAGGCGCGCTCGTCCAGCTGCTCAAAGTCTGTGCATTGCTGAATGTAGCCGCGTTCATCCATAATTTTTAGGAATTCTGACTGATACTTGCTCATAATGGTGCGCTATTTCTTCTAAAAGTAGTGGAAACTCGGGCCAAAGCCTCTTGGCAAGGGCGGGTGCTGGTTTAGCATGGATTGCTTCAAAGTCCACATTTTCCACCAGTCCCGGCATTTGGCTGAGGCGGGAGAAAACAGCAGTAAAGTGTCCAGCGAGGCTGGGAATAGGGAACG
>NVSO02000005.1 GCA_002401305.2 Rhodobiaceae bacterium
AATCGGCATGAACCTAAATCTTTTTGGGTATGGGCCAGCTAAAAAGCGTAAATGGCTGATGGTTGATCTCGGCGTGACCTTTTCAGATGGGCGCACGCCCGGCGTAGACGTGATTATGCCTGACCCTGCTTTCATCGAAGAACATGTAGATGACCTTCTGGCAATCGTCCTAACCCACGGCCATGAAGATCATATTGGTGCTGTGGCCCATTTGTGGCCTCGGTTGAAATGCCCAGTCTACGCCACTCCCTTCACAGCAGAACTCGTGAAGGGCAAGCTTATTGAAGCTGGCTTAGAAGATACGGTGCCATTCCATATTATTGATCTAAGTGAGCGGTTTCAAATTGGTCCCTTTGACATTGAATTGGTCACACTGACCCATTCAATTTTGGAGCCAAATGCACTGGCCATTCGCACGCCGCTCGGCATGGTATTTCATACAGGCGATTGGAAAATTGATGAGGCGCCCCAACTTGGCGAAGACATCGATATCAAGCGTTTGAAAGAGATTGGGGAAGAGGGCGTTCTGGCCATGGTGTGTGACAGCACCAATGTCTTTAGCCCAGGCACCTCAGGCTCTGAAGCTGAAGTCGCGGCAACCCTTAAGGAACTTTTGCCAGATCTAAAAGGCCGTGTGGCCATCACCACCTTTGCCTCAAATGCGGCTCGGTTGGAAAGCATCATTAGGGCAGCCGAAGAGTGTGGACGCCATATTGTGTTGGCCGGACGCTCCATGCACCGGATCATTTCAGCAGCGCGCTCGTGCGGCTATTTCCAAAACATTCCGCCATTTTTGCGAGACGACGAAGCCCGTAAATTGCCCAAGAACAAAGTGCTCTATCTGTGCACTGGATCTCAAGGTGAACCGCGTGCAGCGCTCTCCCGAATTGCCAATGAGACCCATCCCCACGTGGTGATGGAAGAGGGGGACACCGTTATCTTTTCCTCCAAAATCATTCCCGGCAATGACGTCGCGATCTATGAATTGCAAAACCAATTGGCAGAACGCGGCATACGGATCATTACCGAAAAGGACCACATGGTCCATGTTTCCGGCCATCCGTGTCGCGGTGAGCTCACTCAAATGTATGAGTGGATCAAGCCCCATATTGCAGTGCCTGTCCACGGGGAAGCACGTCACTTGCTAGAACACGCTGATTTGGCCGACGAGCTAAAGGTGCCTCATTCCGCGTTGCTCACCAATGGCGACCTTCTGCGTATAGCACCCGGCAACCCTGAAATTATCGCTGAAGTGGAAAGCGGCCGTCTGTATCTGGACGGAGATATTTTGATCCCCTCATGGGACCCCTCTATCCAATCCCGTCGTAGGCTCGCAGTGGGCGGTGCTGTTTTTGTCGCCCTTGTGTTGGACGAAAAAGGGCACGACCTAGGCCAGCCCCAAATTCGGATGATGGGCTTGCCTGAACGCGACGGCTCGGGAGAGAAATTTGTCAATCTCATCCATGACGCAATTGACGACACGTTGGATCGCTTGCCATTGCGCAAACGCAAAGATGACGGCGTTGTGGCGGAACTTGTTCGGCGCGCTGTGCGCGGGGTTGTCCGTCGCCAATGGGGCAAAAAGACAGCAGTAGAAGTTGCAGTTTCCCGTTTGGAAAACGAATAAATTTTTTGAACTAAACCGCAAAGAGGCGCAGAATATGCGTAGCGGTGTTTATTTTTGAAGGAAAGGGCGTCCCATGAGCTTTGGAGCTGGAATGGCCATTTATGTCATCTTTTGGTGGCTCACTTTATTCGCTGTGCTGCCATTTGGTGTGAAACCGCATCAAGATACAGTAGCGTCCAATGCAGGGACTCGCGGCAGTGCGCCTGAAAACCCACATATTCAATTGAAGTTGATGATAACGACCGGCATCTCCTTGGTCATTTTCGCGGCGTTCTATTGGACAATTATGCACTCAGGCCTGACGTTGGCTGATGTGCCGTTCTTTCCGACATTCAACGAAAGATAGAACAAGCGCTCAGCGGCCCAATACACATTTCGACAATCAAAGCCCTTCGGGGCTTTTTTTGTGCGCGTCTTTTGGTGAAAAAGGGGGGAGTAGGCAAAAAGAAAGCAAGGCGCGTTCCCGCGGCCTTGCTGAGTATTTTTTTATTATTATTGAGCAATTACTGCTGAAAATGTCTTGCGACATTGTCACTTGATACGTGATGTGGATCGTATCAAGTCAGATTGCCTCCCTAAACCTGAGCCACTTAAACGTGGCCCCTCTTTATTGAGGTGAATATAGGGCAATCACACTATGTCTGTCCATCCCAAAATGAGTTTTTGTCAGATTTGTGAAAACGGCGGAAAACGCTGGGGAAATTTGCATTTTCTCTTCACGCTGACCGATGGATGGACGGAAGGGTAACGGGAGCTAATTAAAGCTCTAATCGATAAAACGGCAAATGCTTTATTGAACTAAACGGGGAATTAACAGCTCTCTTGTAACCTGTGGGTATGAACGGATCAGGACAATTAGTAGCCGCCATTTTGGCAGGCTTTGTGGGAAACGGTCAGCCGGCTGAAGCGCCGTTGATCACGGGATCTATTTTGCAGCAAGGCACCCGGCAAAAACCGCAGATTCTTGATATCAGCGAAACCTCTTGTCAGTTTTTAGCCGATCACATGACCCTTCCCGATGTCTCGTACCAGCCCGGCGTTAGCGTCAATGGCACCCCTGTTGTCAGCGCCAATGTCGAAGGCTCTTTAACCGAGCTCACAACCGCACAATTCCTGTCTCCGATCTATGAATTCGACGTTATCTTTTCCCCCATGACGGGCAGACCGAGTTTGGAACGCACAGAATTCGTGGCAACAACCGTTACATTCGATCCCTTGCTGGGCGAGGTAACCCTAAACGGGGAAAGCCGCATCTGGTTGCACCGCGCCGCATTGGCCAAAGCGTGTGCCAAACGCCACGGTCGCCGATAGAAGCGCTCACTTTTTCGCGAGTTCCCCGCTAGTCTCCCTCGACTTTGTTGACAAATTCCCCTCCCATCCGCACCCTAGCTCTTCAAGTGGGGCAATCGATATGGCTTGCGAGCCAGTGGGGTGAAGTATGAGTGAGCGGACAACACGGTTAACGATGTGGGCAATGCTAACGGCCTTCCTCATGCCCCTAGTTTTGCTGTCAACCAACGCCGCCCAAGCGCGTACATCGCCGTGGACAATCACCAAAACGCATTGGTCCGAAGTTGATGAGCAGGCCTACAGTGACTTCATCGAAGGCATTGGTGCCGAAGATTGCTGGACCATGGATGAGTGCCTCAAAAGCCCGTCCAATCCGTATCGCGC
>NVSO02000050.1 GCA_002401305.2 Rhodobiaceae bacterium
AATGGTGTTGAAAACATGCTCAAGCACTATGTGCCTGAAGTCGAAGAAGTGCGCGCCGTTCCTCAATAAGGTCGTAATTTGGTAAGTTCAGTCTGCTGTGCTAAAGGGTCCTCCTAATGGGAAAGTCCTTTGATGGCTGGGTGCTGCTCGTCTTATGGGGCCGCCTTCCATGCAAGGATATTTAGGAGAGACGACATGCTAGAGGACAAAGCCCTTGATACGATTTTCCGGTCAGCGCGCTCACATAATGCGTGGCTAGATCGCGCCGTCAGCGATGAACAATTGGGCCAGATGTACGACGTGATGAAATGGGGCTCAACCAGCGCCAATTGTTCACCCGCACGCATCCTCTTTGTGAAGTCAGCCCAAGCAAAAGAAAAGCTCAAGCCTTTGTTGATGGAAGGCAATCAAGCCAAAACCATGGCTGCCCCCGTCTGTGCGATCATTGGCTATGACGTGGAGTTTTACGAGAAACTGCCAGAGCTTTTCCCCCACGATCTCACCGCAAAAACATGGTTCAATGGCTCGGCTGAATTTGCCGAACAAACCGCCTTTCGCAATGGTTCCTTGCAAGGGGCCTATTTGATGATTGCTGCCCGTGCACTGGGTTTGGATTGCGGTCCAATGTCTGGTTTTGATGTGGACGGCGTCACCAACGCCTTCTTTGAGGGCACAACCTACAAAGCAAACTTCTTGTGCAACATCGGGTACGGCGATCCCAGCGCATTGTTCGATCGCTCTCCCCGCCTTGCCTTTGACGATGCGTGCAAAGTACTCTGATCTTCATGAAACTTTTAGCCGTTGATACAGCACAGCCCGCCTGTTCTGCAGCCCTCCATATCCAAACCTCAGAAGGGGTGAAAACCTTCTGTCGTTTTGAGCCGATGACGCGCGGCCAAGCCGAAGCCTTGCCAGGCTTAGTGCAGGATGTTTTGCAAAGTGCGGGCGTAATACCTAACGAACTTGATGCGCTTGCGTGCACAATTGGGCCCGGAACATTTACCGGTGTGCGCGTTGGCATCGCTTTGGTGCGCGGCATGGCGGTGGTGCTCAACAAGCCGGTGCTCGGTGTCACCTCACTCGAGGCGCTGGCCCATCCAATCACCCCGCAAAACAAAGAGCTGATCGCAGCAAGTTTTGATGCGCGCCGTGGTGAGGTCTATTTCCAACTTTTCGACCACAATCACACCCCCCAAACCCAGCCCATGATCGTCAGCATAGAAGAGGCGGCAGCCCTCATCCCGCGCCAGCCTGTGGTGCTGGTGGGAACCGGAAGCGAGCTCCTGAGCCAACGTTTAGACCAAGAAAACCAGCCGGCTCAGATGCTATCGCCCCAACATATTCGCCCAGATAGCACGCCTCAAGAGCCGCCTTTAAGTTTGGATCTCGCCCCCTTTGCGTTTCCCCAAGCCGATCATGTCGCAGCAATTGCCCGGGCACGCTTTGCCAAAATGGACGACGCCCAGCGTGCCAATTTAGCAGCGCCTAACCCGCTTTACATTCGCTCTCCCGACGCCAAATTGCCTAAAAATGGCGGCCAGCTTACATGACCCGCGACCTTGTCATCCGTCCTGCACGAGATCAAGAAAGCGCCTTGCTCGCCAGCCTTCACAAAGAGTGTTTTGCAAAGGCGTGGTCCAAAAAGCAAATCATCCCGATGCTTGCGATGCCCGGTGCTTTTGTTCTGGTGGCAGAACGGGGCGAGAAAGCCCAAGGTTTCATAATGGTGCGGGCAGGGGGCGGTGAGGCAGAAATTCTCACCATATGCGTCGTGCCCGCAGCCCGAGGGCAGCGCCTCGGGGAGCATCTCATCACAGCGTCCTTGGCCCATCTCCTCGCCTATGGGGAGCCAATAAGCCCTGCCCCAGAAAACGCCGCCAAAGTAATGCCGCTTTTCTTGGAAGTGGCCGAAAGCAACCAGGCCGCCCGCGCGCTCTATGCCCGGATGGGGTTTGAAATTGTCGGTAAACGTCCCAATTATTATCGCCATGAAGATGGTCGCCAAGAAACCGCCCTTATGATGAAATTGCAGCCCTGATCTAGGGGGATTTACTTTAGTCCTAAAGATTGGGTATGAAGTGTGTATAAGCCTACAGCTGGATCAAAGCGTGACGCCGCTTACGGAATAACCCTATAGGGACTAATGCCTTGATTCCTTGACTGAAAACAGTTTTGACTGTCAGGTGACATTGCCTAGTTTTAGGCATAATATGCCTAAATAATTGTCCAAACTATCTCCTATGACATAATCAGATCGGTCGGTCGCCATCATGCCTACAACAGAACGCGTTGAAGCGGAAAACAACAACCCCAATCGCATTGAAGAGCTTTGTGTGAAAAAGGGCATGCGGATGACAGAACAGCGGCGCGTGATCGCGCGCGTATTGTCTGAAGCTGCAGATCATCCTGATGTTGAGGAAGTGTATCGGCGGGCGTCCACTGTAGATGATCGCATTTCGATCGCGACAGTTTACCGAACCGTTCGTTTGTTTGAAGAAGCGGGTATTTTGGAACGTCATGATTTCCGAGATGGTCGCTCGCGCTATGAGCAAGTGACCGAAGAGCACCACGATCATTTAATCAACTTGCAAACCGGCGAAGTCATCGAATTTCACAATGATGAAATAGAACGCCTTCAAGAAGTAATAGCGCGCGAATTAGGGTTCAAATTGGCAGATCACCGATTAGAGCTTTATGGTGTGCCATTGGATCAGCCCAAGAATGGGTCTGACAGCTAAGTTGGGCTGCCAACAAACTGCCAAAGGTGTGGCAGGAGGAAACACATGGGTACCTTTAGATCGACAGTCTTACTGACCGGCTTTATTTTAGCCGCTGTCTTAATGTCGCCTGTTCAGTGGCTTTTGCTGAAGATGGGGTCCCCTCTGGCCAAAAAGGTGCCTAATCTCTACCACCGCTATTTGTGTTGGTTGATCGGCATCCGTGTTCATGTGGTCGGCGAGCGTTATACCGATGGCGCCTGCCTCTTGGCCTCCAATCACACCTCATGGATTGATATTCCAATTTTGGGCTCTATCACGCCGCTCTCATTCGTAGCAAAAAGCGAAGTCGGCGCGTGGCCCTTCTTTGGCACTTTGGCGCGGTTGCAAGAAACTGTCTTTGTGGAGCGTAACCGACGCACCAAAGCCATAGAGCAACGCAATGAAATACATGCCCGCATTGTGAAGGGCGATACATTGCTCCTGTTCCCTGAAGGAACATCCAGCGATGGTAACCGCACGTTGCCTTTCAAAAGCGCGTTGATGAGTGTCGCTCAATTGGCAGTGGGCCATGGAGATGACGCGCATGCCTTGGTCGTGCAGCCCGTTTCGATTGCCTATACTAAATTATGCGGGCTGCCGATGGGGCGCCAATATCGTCCGTTCTTTGCGTGGTACGGAGATATGGATTTATTCCCTCATCTCTGGAAAGCCTTTTCGCTCGGGCCCATCGATGTTGTGGTCGCCTTCCATGATCCCGTGACGATGGAAAAGCATGGGAACCGCAAACAATTGGCCAAATATTGTGGTGATGCCTCCGCGATGGGTGTGGCCCGCGCTGTGCTCGGACGTGATGAGATCGTTACGCCTAAGAAACCAGCTGCTGCGAATGACGCTAACGACGTGCCAGACGAAAAAATTATCGCGGCCCAATAATTCAAAACCGAATGTGCAACGGCCGCTGTCGTCGGTAGAAGACGCTCCCAGTGCGTCCCATTTGCCCCATTTAGGCGGTTTGAGGGGGCAAAAAGCCTGAAAACCACGCGGATAAGCCTCCGCCCATGGTAATTTCCCTTTGCACTCGCTATATCTCCGGCAAGTGCGCGCGCTGTCTACAAAACATTTGCGCCGTAAAATTCAGTTTGAGGGTTTTTCCATTTTGAGAAATCTCCAAGCCTCACCCGAGAAGCACGTGTCAAAACATTTGGAACCATCAGATAAGCGCCTAAAAACTGCGCCAGCCGAAACTGCACCCGTCGAGAGTGCATCAATCAAGGCAGACAAAAAGGTTTTCATCAAAACCTATGGCTGTCAGATGAATGTGTATGACAGCACGCGCATGGCCGATGTGTTGACCCCGATGGGATACGGCGAAACAACAACGCCCGATAATGCGGACCTTATTATTCTCAATACCTGCCACATTCGGGAAAAAGCCGCCGAGAAGGTTTATTCTGATTTGGGGCGCCTGCGTATTCTCAAAGAAAAACGGGCCGCCAAAGGCGAGGACATGATGATCAGCGTTGCTGGTTGTGTAGCCCAAGCAGAAGGCAAAGAGATTTTGCGCCGCGCGCCTGTTGTGGACATGGTGTTTGGGCCCGGTGCCTATCACAAATTGCCAGACCTGATTAAGCGCTCTCACAATGGCGCGCGTGGCATAGTGGACACAGACTTTCCGATTGAAGACAAATTTGAAAGCCTGCCGGTTCCCCAAAAGAAAAAGACCTTAGCCCGCGGCAAGACGGCCTTTTTGTCGGTCCAAGAAGGCTGCGACAAGTTTTGCACCTTCTGTGTTGTGCCCTACACCCGGGGGGCTGAATATTCACGTCCCTTGAGCCAAGTGCTGGAAGAAGCGCACGCATTGGTCGATGCCGGGGTGCGCGAAATCACCCTTCTGGGCCAAAATGTAAATGCCTATCACGGTGAGGACAGTGCAGGAAAAGATGCCAGTTTGGCTGATCTTATTCGCATCCTTGCCAAGATGG
>NVSO02000051.1 GCA_002401305.2 Rhodobiaceae bacterium
GCGGGCGACATCGCCAACATGGGCTTTGCAACGGCCACAAATACGCCAGTTGTTTTGATCGGTGATATTGACCGGGGGGGCGTTATTGCGTCCCTTGTGGGAACGCATGAAGTTTTGTCCGATACCGACCGGTCCTTGATCAAAGGATTTCTCATCAATAAATTTCGCGGCGATGTCAGTTTGTTCGATGACGGACTTACAGAGATTGAAACGCGAACCGGGTGGGCGGGCCTTGGTGTGCTCGGCTGGCTTCACGCCATGCGCGACCTTCCCGCAGAAGACGGTGTAGTGCTGGAACGGGTGGCCAAAGGGACTGGCGCCGCTCTCACCATCGACATTCCGATGTTATCGCGCATTGCCAATTTTGATGAATTTGATCCCCTCGCGCGGGAAGGGTCCGTTGATTTGCGCTTTGTACCTCCCGGCGAGGCCATTCGGGGCACAGCTGACCTTGTTATTTTGCCCGGCACGAAGGCGACGATTTCTGACTACCACTTCCTCTGTGATCAAGGGTGGGATATTGACCTGCGCGCGCATCTACGGCGCGGCGGATCTGTTTTGGGCATCTGCGGCGGTTTTCAAATGCTTGGGAAAAGCATTGCCGATCCAGCCGGTTTGGAGGGAACGGCAGGCTCTGTCTCTGGCTTGGGTTTGCTTGATATGGACACCCAGCTTTGCCCGGAGAAAAAAGTGCGCCGTGTTCGAGGAACCCTCCACGGGACGCAGGTGCGGTTTGAAGGTTATGAGATCCATAATGGGGCAAGCCAAGGTTCTGCACTGGCACGCCCTTGGCTTATGATGGAGGGGAACCAACCCCATGGAGCTTGTTCGCCTGATGGCAAAGTGATGGGCGCTTATGTGGACGGGCTTTTTGAAAGTGGCGCGTTTCGTTCTGCTTTCCTAGAGCGGTTCCAGATTTCCTCCACCGACCCGCGCGACCATATTGTGCGAGTGGAAAAGGCGCTGGATGACATTGCCATTGCGATGGAGAAAGACTTAAACCTTGATGCCATGCTCAAAATATCTGGCATTTAGGTCACGCGGTCTCTGCTTCAGGGCTGTTTTAAGATCAATGGCAAACCAGCCACGACCATAATGGCGGCGTCGCAAACTTCTGCGAGGCGTTGGTGCATCCGACCTGCCTCATCCCTGAAAAGACGCGCCATAGCATTGTCGGGCACAATGCCCTGCCCCACTTCATTTGAGATGAACACCACCTGCCCTTTGCACGTGCGCACAGCATCGATCAAATCATCCACGCTAGTCTCAATATTCTTTTCAGCACCCATCAGGTTTGAAAGCCAAAGCGTGAGGCAATCGACGAGAACTATTTGGTTTTCTGAAATTTTTGTACGAAGTATATCGGCTAGCGCTAAAGGCTCTTCGATCAACGTCCACGTGTCGCCTCGTCTGTTTTGATGATGGGCAATACGGTCGTGCATCTCGCCGTCCCATGCCTGCGCCGTGGCGATATATATATGGTGTCCGCTTGCCCTCTCCACCAGCTGTTCGCCGTAGCGACTTTTGCCAGACCGAGCGCCGCCTAATATTAACGCGGCAAAGGGGCCTTGTGCGGGGAGTGAAAAAGGAGATTGCGTCATACGAGGCCTCCCACATTTGGCAACACTGAGAGGAGAATGACGCAGCTTGCCAAGCCAACGCTCTCGCATAGTTCAATGCCTGCTCCGAGGCAATCCCCGGTTTGACCCCCGAGGCGTATTTTCAGATAGGCCCACCAGCCTGCGATGGCCACGAACATGACGAAAAGCACGGGGGCAAAGCTCAGCCCGAAAGCTGCCAAGCTGAGTGTCCAAAACAAAATGGGTGCGGGGTTGGTGACCCATGCGAACCGCTCACCGGAGCCAATGACGCCCGGCGCTCCCGACTTGAGGACCGGCAAAAAGGCTGACCACACGAGAGGTCCCAAACGCGCGGCGGCAACCAACGGTATGAGAAGCCACACGGCGTTGGTTTTGCACAACAGCATTAAGAAAATGAGTTTGGCCATCAGTTGAATGAGAACACTGATTGTGCCGAACACTCCCATGTGCGGGTCTTTCATCACTTCATGAAAACGCTCAGGACTGGCGTGGCCCGCGCCCAATGCATCTGCCAAATCCCCTAAGCCATCAAGGTGCAATGCACCGGTTAGGGCCGCCCAGAGAAGGACGCCGAAGAATGCACCGGCCCATGGATCAACCATTTGCCCCAAATAGGTGGCACCCGCGATCAGCGTGCCGAGCAATAGGCCAACGAGCGGAAAATAAGGAGCGGAATGGGCTAGGTCGTCATGCACAAAATCTTTGATTTGCGGCGTTGGGACCCGCGTCAAAAACTGAACGGCCAGAGTAAAGTGTTTGAGGGGGGCTATCACGGCTGTCCCTCAAGGGCGTGGAGTTGCGCCCGCACTTTGCCGTCGTCTTCCAAATAGATCGTGAGCTGCAACAGCACAGCCAGCGGCAAGGAAAAGCTCCAGCTTGCCTCGTAAGACACGCCCATGGTTTCGCACAGCATGGCGCGGATGGCCCCCGCATGGCTGACAATGAGGACTGATTGGCCTTCGCTATGCTCGAAGAGGTCCGACAAGCCCTCATGCACACGCGTGCGTAAGCTGCCCCAGCTTTCGCCACCGGGAGGGGGATTGTCGATTGGGTTTGCCCAAAAGGCCCGTAATTGGGTTTCCGCAATTGCCATCACTTGCTCGGTGGTTTTGGCTTCCCATTCACCAAAGTCCAATTCACGAAACCTCGGCTCGATTTGGGGTTCAAAATGTTTTTCGGCAAATAGCCGACACCGTTTCAAGGGGGAGCTGATGACTTGGTCCCATGAGCGGCCCTCGACACGGCGTTGCATCATGTCCCAGCCCGCGTCCGTCAGTTCAGGGTCAGAACTGCCACAGAATGTGCCCGCCAGAGGGTTTTCACCGTGGCGTAGTAAAGTGAGCGAAATTTTACGCGTGGGAGGGGTATATGTCATTGCTCGGCTCCTTGGGGGCTCTTCGTTTTATCGCTCACACCCGCATCTTCGAACGTCGCCATTTGATTGTGCAGTGAGCACGCAAGCCGTATGAGAGGCAGAGCCACCGCAGCACCACTACCCTCTCCTAACCGCAAGCCGATGTTGAGAAGGGGCTGGGCCTCCAACTCCTTGAGAATATGGCCGTGGCCTTGTTCAGCAGATTGATGGGTAAAAATCATCCAAGCGCGGCAACTCGGGTTTAGGCGCACAGCGGCCAAGGCTGCGGCGGTGCAGATGAACCCATCCACCAAAACGGGCACTTGGTTTTGTGCCGCTGTAATATAAGCCCCGGCAAGCGCTGCAAGGTCGTGCCCGCCGACTTTTTGCAAAACATTGAGGGGGGCGGGAACAGGCTTCTCACCGCTCGCATCCAAACCGTGGAAGGTGAGACTGTCTTCTAACACTTGGCGTTTGTGGCTCAGTGCTGTCTCATCAATGCCCGTCCCAGCACCTGTTATCTCTGCGGCAGATGTTTGGGTCAGCGCTGCGGTGATGGCGGTTGCGGCACTGGTGTTGCCTATGCCCATTTCACCCAGAATGAGGAGATCAGCCTTTTTGGTCAGTGCGCGCTCCACCGCCCTTTTCCCCGCCGCTAATGCATGGGCGAGCTCAGCTGCGCTCAACGCCTCTTGGCGTCTGAAATTACCACTTCCCAGAGCCACCTTATCGGTGATGACACGCTCAAGCGGTTCTTCCATCAGGGAGCCCACATCAATGATGGAGAGTTGGGCGTTATTTTCACGCGCCAAAACAGAAATGGCGGCACCCCCGGCGACAAAATTGGCCATCATTTGGCCCGTGACTTCTTGGGGAAAGAGCGACACACCCTCAGCGACGATGCCGTGGTCTGCGGCAACAATGAGGATATGAGGGTTGTTGATCTGGGGGGCCTGCGCCTTCTGACAGGCAGCAAGCTGAATGGCGACCTCTTCCAATTGGCCTAACGAGCCTGCGGGCTTGGTCAAGCTGGCTTGGCGATCACGGGCGGACTGGGCGGCACATTGATCCGGCAGGGGTGCTGCCATCTTGAACCAATCTGCCATACCTATGCTCCTGCTCTGCGTCTTCATTTAAACTGGGGAGACACTACACTAATCGGGCCTGTCGCGGCTTACGATATTGAGCAATTTCTGAGGGGGATAATGGTACCGTCTCCCTGGATCGAACAGGGGACCTCTAGATCCACAATCTAGCGCTCTAACCAACTGAGCTAAGACGGCATATTCAAAACAAGGCTTAACAAATCAAAGCGCGGGGCTCGTTACCTTGTTGAATGCGCCGCAATCTACTGACCCCAGCGCCGCTTGGCAAGCCCTTGATTTGCTTTGTGACAAAGCTTCTGGGGACAAAAAAGGGGCGTAACGGACCAAATGTCCCTCACGCCCCTCAAATATGATGTTTAAGCCTTAAAGGGCCACGCCCAAAGTGGCCATCAAAGCGTGATTGGTCAGTGTGTCGCCAGTCTGTACCTCATAAGAGAAGTCCAATTGGCCGATCTCGAAGACCATCGTCACACCCGCACCAGCGTAAATTGTGTCTGGGTCAGTCTCGTCGCCCGTCACGGTGAACTTGTTACCGCCTGAAACGAATGCAGCCGTAACTTCTGGCGCATCGCCGATAAAGTCATGGGACCATGCGGCATGCAGGCTTGGGATAAAGATAATATCGCCAGACCCAAATGCGTGCTCAATTCTCATACCTACATTCGTGCGCAAAGAACTAAAGGACCGGCTGTCATAAGCAAGGTTCATGCTCTGACCCTCTTCTTCTTCGTAAGAATTTTGTCCCAGATAGGTATATGACGCGCCAATTGTAGGGGTGATCGCTGTGCGGCCCAGTTTGGCGACGTAGCCGACTTGAGCTTGGATGCCCGCTTGATACCCAAGCCATGACGCAGTCGGCAGGCGCTCTTCATCACCAGCGGTGACGCGACGCGTTTGATTATACTCGTTCAGACCAACCGTTGCGACAGTATCCCAGAACAATACGCCCATATTATCAGAGTAATAGGCACTCAGAAGATAGCTGGAGGCTTTGTTGGCATCATCAACCGC
>NVSO02000052.1 GCA_002401305.2 Rhodobiaceae bacterium
AGTCAGCCTCTGAGTAAAAGAGAGAAGTGTCATGGAAATTCGCCGTATTGGTGTTATAGGCGCCGGTCAAATGGGTAATGGGATCGCACACGTCTGCGCTCTCAACGGATTTGACGTCATTGTGCATGATATTTCTTTGGAACGGGCAGAAGCCGGTATTGCCACCATTATGGGCAATATGAACAGACAAGTCGCCAAGGGTAAGATTCAAGAATCCGAGCGCGACGCAGCTCTCGACCGCATCTCCCCCTCCATGGACTATGCCCGATTGGCCGAAACCGACATGGTGATCGAGTCTGCGACAGAAAACGAAGAAGTAAAACGGGCCATTTTCGGCGAACTGTGCCCACACCTAAATGCTGAAACAATTTTGTGCACCAACACCTCGTCCATTTCCATCACCCGCCTTGCAGCCATCACCGATCGCCCCGAAAAATTCATGGGCATGCACTTCATGAACCCAGTTCCCGTGATGGAATTGGTTGAATTGATCCGAGGCATTGCGACAGACGACGCAACGTTTAAATCAATCGAGACATTAGCTCTTGGCCTAGGCAAGCAAGTCGCCACGGCCGAAGATTTCCCAGCCTTTATTGTGAACCGTATTTTGCTACCGATGATCAATGAGTCCGTTTACACGCTGTATGAAGGCGTGGGCTCCGTTGAAAGCATCGATAAAGCCATGCGCTTGGGCGCCAATCACAAAATGGGCCCGCTCCAACTCGCCGATTTCATTGGCTTGGATACCTGCTTGTCCATCATGCAGGTGCTGTATGACGGGATGGGTGATACGAAATATCGCCCGTGCCCTCTATTGGTAAAATATGTGGAAGCTGGCTGGCTTGGCCGCAAAACACAGCGCGGGTTCTATGATTATCGCGGCGAGTTCCCCGTCCCGACCAGGTAGTCTCTTCAGCAAATCCATCACCTTCAGTATGATAAATTGAGGTTTTCTGCGCTTCACGAAGCCCTCAATTCAGTCAAGCTCGATAGAGATGCTCCAAATTTGCGCGAATAGCTCCCCCTCACCCCTTCGTCTCGCTGAATATTGTCCCCATGGCCTCCCTCCCAGACCGACAATCAGCCCCACCAAAGAATGAATGCGTCGCTTTGTCATAGATAAAAATAGTTATTAGTATCTATAAGGGTGATCCCAACACTTCTCCTTCTGCAAGAAAACAACATGACCGTAACAGTAACTTTCCTCGAAAATTTGCCCGACATCGCCGAAATCAGTGAACTACACGATTATTGGAAAACGATTTGTGGTGACAACGCTGTACCAGACCGAAAAGACTTTTCCCCGGTTTCTGTGAAAAAGCACCTGCCAAACCTCGCCATTCTTGAAGTCGACATCGCGGCTGAAGCTTTTGAAGTCCGTTTATTTGGTACCGCTCTCATGGAGCTGTTCGGCGAAGACCGCACGGGCCGGACCCAGGACAATTTAACGGACAAATACGCTGAGGCTGGCGTCGAGCAGAATGCTATCCATTCTTGGCAAACGGTTCTGACAAAAACTCTGCAAGATGAAGCACCGGTTTTCTTTGAAACACCCCGCCTACGCGCCGGATACCGCCATCAAGTCCTAAAAGGCATTTGTCTGCCGCTGACAAATGGTAGCCCAAAAATTACGCAGGTCATCGCATTGATGTACGCCCGTTAGCCCCCTTGAGTGGCCTAAGGCTAACAAAAACAAACACCTTCGCGCATAAAGTAATGTTAAGTAGGTTTTCAAATGAATATTAATGCAAATTAATTAATACCTACCTAGATAGAGGTGTTAAGATAATTGACTACATCAATTGAACTAAATATATAGTATATATTTTAACGTCGAGGCAGAATGGAAGATATTACCTTCCCATCAGAAATCCCAGAACAGCCGGAAATTCAGGAGCTGAAGGATTACTGGTACGCTCTAAGTCAGGCAAACAGGAGCGAGGGTGACCCCGCCCCGAAGGCCCCCGCGCTCCCGCCTCGCAGTGCAATCAATCCCAGCCATCTCAAAAAATACCTACCCGACATTACGATCATGGAACTCACCCAGAAAAATGACTTCCACGTTAGGCTGTTCGGCACAAACTTGGCGGACTGGATGGGACCAGATCGCACAGGCAGAACACTCACCAACATCACGACTGACATCGAGACGACTTTGGAATTGAGCAAAGCCCAACTCAGATGGCTTAACATCATGAACCGGGTTATCGCTGAGAAAAAGCCGCTTGTTTGGACCGGCCCGCGTTTCGACATCACGAAAAAACACCATCAAATACGGGCTATTTCTCTTCCCCTCACCCAAACGACTGGGGAGGTGGAACAAATTCTGACGGCTCTTTATCTGTATATTCCACCTAGAGAGCTTTAGGTCTACAAACAAGTTTAAGGCGCGCCTGCATCACCAGGAAGGGCCAACGCCGCGCCAACCAACGCTTGGGCATGTTCATCATCCCATTCAGCAGGCCCCACAAGCCGGCCCAAAATCTGGCCTTGGCGACCAAGCAGTAGAGTCGTTGGCATCCCAAACACACCCAGTTTAGACCCCGCCTTGGCGCTACCATCATGATACAGCCCAAGCTCTTTGACACCGATTTCGTCAAAAAACTCTTGCGGCAAGCCAATTTTTCCGCGGTCAACGCTCAGCGCAACAACTTCAAACTCATCACTGCCCATAAGAGCCTGCAAGTGGTCTAAAGCCGGCATTTCCTTACGGCACGGCCCACACCACGTCGCCCAGACGTTGAGTAAAACCACCTGCCCCCGCCAATCACTGAGCTTCTTGGGGGTCCCAGCCCCGTCCACAAAGCTGATATCCGCCACAATTTTGGCATCCTTAGCCACTGTGAAATTTGCCACAGTCCCTTGGGCCGCAGCCCTCAAAACAGCCGCTGAGCGATTCCCCGCTTGCGACTTGGCCCCGCCATTGCTATCCCCTTCTCCTAGATAAAGAAACGCGGCCAGTAGGGCGACCAGCGCCACACCAGCACTCACGAACAAAGCGGGCTTGCCCCCTTTTGTGGGTTTCTGAGTGGACATGGTTTTCCTCCAGGCCTCCGAGCCCAAAATTCAGGCAATCCGGAGAAGTATGATGAGCAACAAAATGTGGGGCGGCCGGTTTGGCGAAGCTCCGGACCAGATCATGGAAGAAATAAACGCCTCCATTGGTTTCGACAAGCGCTTCTATTCTCAGGACATCCGCGCCTCCAAGGCACATTGCACGATGTTGGCCAAAAAAGGTATCATCTCCCAAGCTGATGCCGATCAAATTCTCGTTGGGTTGGACACAGTGCTCGGCGAAATCGAAGCCGGAGAGTTCACCTTCAAACGTGAACTCGAAGACATTCACATGAATGTGGAATCCCGGTTGGCCGAATTGATCGGCCCCACCGCTGGACGCCTGCACACAGGCCGCTCGCGCAACGACCAAGTCGCCAATGACTTTAAACTCTACATCCGCGACACCCTTGACCACCTCGACGGCCAGCTTGAAGGGTTCATGGGGGCTTTGTTGAATTTGGCAGAAAAAAATGCCGACACAGTCATGCCCGGTTTCACCCATTTGCAAACCGCACAGCCTGTCACCTACGGCCACCATTGCCTCGCGTTTGTGGAAATGGCCTCCCGTGACAAAGGTAGGTTCCAAGACGCCCGTGCCCGCCTCAACGAATGCCCGCTTGGCGCTGCGGCCCTTGCTGGCACCTCTTTCCCCATCGACCGGGAAATGACAGCGAAGGCACTTGGTTTTGACCGCCCAACACGCAATTCACTCGACAGCGTCTCGGACCGCGATTTTGTGCTCGAAACATTGAGCGCTGCTTCCATCACCGCCATTCACCTATCGCGCATGGCGGAAGAAATCGTGATCTGGATGAGCGCTGGCTTTAAATTCATCAAATTGCCAGACAGCCTCACCACAGGTTCGTCGATCATGCCGCAAAAGAAAAACCCTGATGCCGCTGAATTGGTACGCGCCAAAACAGGCCGTATCGTGGGGGCGCTCAATGCCTTGCTGATCGTCATGAAGGGGCTTCCTTTGGCCTATTCAAAAGACATGCAGGAAGACAAAGAAACTGCCTTTGACGCACTCGACAGCCTGTCTCTCTGTCTTGCGGCAATGACAGCCATGATCTCACGCCTTGAGGTCAACAAAGACAAAATGCGCCATGCCGCTGCACAAGATTTCTCAACAGCCACCGATTTGGCTGACTGGGTTGTGCGCGAACTCGGCGTACCGTTCCGCCAAGCCCACCACATTACGGGCACCTTGGTGGCACTAGCCGAGAAAAAAGGCTGTGACCTGTCCGATTTGAGCCTTGCCGACATGCAAGCTGTTGAACCCGGCATCACCGACGCAATTTATTCAGTGCTAGGGGTGGACAATTCAGTGGCATCTCGCACAAGCTTTGGGGGCACAAGCCCAGACAACGTGCGTGCCTCTGTGAAAGCATGGCGCGAACGTTTGGCCAAATAGGCCAGAACGAATCTTGGACCAACTGATCTGAGCAAAAGAATAAGAGGACTTAGATATGAGCAATTCGACACCAACACGTTTGCGCCACTTAGCACTTCCCCTAATTGTGGCACTCGCACTCAGCACAAGCCTGTCAGCTTGTGGTAAAAAGGGTGATCTTGCACCACCTCCGGCACAAGACAGCACAACAGACTAACACCGGCACAGCACTCGGTTCGATCAGGGCACTACGACATGCATCATTTTAATTACAAAGATGGCGTTCTACACGCTGAAGACGTTTCCCTGACCGACATCGCAAGTGCTGTCGGCACGCCGTTCTATTGTTATTCTACGGCAACGCTCACCCGCCACTATGAGGTCTTTGCCCAAGCTTTCCAAAAAACCGACACGCTGATTTGTTATCCGGTGAAAGCCAATTCCAACATTGCTGTGTTGCGCACCTTGGCAAACCTAGGCTGCGGTGCCGACGTTGTGTCTGGCGGCGAACTGCGCCGTGCCATCCGCGCAGGCAT
>NVSO02000053.1 GCA_002401305.2 Rhodobiaceae bacterium
CCAAGCCGCTCCTGTTGCGGCGGCCCAGGTTCAATCTGCAAGCGCTCAACCAATGAGTGCCGTTGATAAAATGCTTTCTTATAGAGGTGGCCGTAGTGCTGCTGCTCAGAGCCGTACCATTACCAGCGATGGCGCTGGTTTGCCGGTTCTTGTCAGCGATGCCGCGACATCTGCCTCTGATCGTTTGATGGCGGCTTCTCAAGTGGACGCTCAGCCTGTTCTGGAAACAGTGGCGGCCGCGAAGGTCGCTGTTCCTGCGGTTCCCTCTGGTCGTATGGCTAAGGCCATGGCTTATGAGGCCGAAGACGGTGTGGATGCGCGGATTTCTGCCGTATCTCCTGTCGTTTCGAGGCAAGCCATTTCCGAGCGTGTTGCACGGGCGTCCGTTATACCGGCGCGGGTAGCGCCTTCTGCGGTTGTGACCTCCGCAACTTTCCAAACTTCGCAAGCTCCTGCTTTGACACGGGAATCCCTAGCGATGGCAGGGAATGTGGCGAGCACGCGGTATCAACAGACGCACCAAACTGTGTATGTTGGTGGTAGTGACAGCGACAATGGCTCTGTGACGATCAATCTGGATGCCCTAAATTATCCATCCCAATCCACGGCGGCCACGCGTAATGCGGTTGCGGCGCCGGTTGGTGCGGTGAGCGTTTATGATGGTCAGGGCGGTCCGGGGAATATTCCGCCGTACGTTTTGCAGTTTGACTATGGTTCCGCAGCTTTGACAGCTGCTGACCGAGCAGCGTTGAGTGAAGTATTGCCGGCAGTTGGCGTTTATGGCGACACTGTGCGGATTGTTGGTCATGCGTCTCAGCTTTCGGGTCAGAAAGATGATAGCAAGGCCAAGTGGGCAAATTTCTCTCTTTCCATGCAGCGCGCGGAAGCCGTTGCGATGGAGCTTGCCAGCCAAGGTGTTGCGGCAAACCGTATTATTGTGGAAGCAGCGGGCGACAGCGTTCCTGTTTACTATCAATCAGCGATGCCAGCGGGCGAACCAGGTGACCGACGCGTTGAAATTTTCATCGAGTAGGTTTGGCGGTTTAACTGAGAAGGGGCAATTTGCCCTTTTTTGGATCAGCTAGGCCCCCTTTATTCAGTTCGAGGCCCCTAATAGTGCAAATTGCGACCAGCTCGACGAGTTAGTCTTGGTTTTTGTGGCAGACGGGGCTATTCCTATCCTTTAATTGGTCTTTTGCGGTTTAAGCCGTTAGAAGACCTCAATTGGCCTCTTGTGGGCTTTTTGTCCAAAACGCCGTGATCTTAGTTGCTGCTTTAGCGCGATTAAGTAGGCGGTCGTTCGGAGATTCATCAAGATGAGTGAAGAGTTTCATCGCATTAAGCGTTTGCCTCCCTATGTGCTTGAAGTTGTAAACAAGCAGAAGGCTCAAGCGCGCGCAGATGGTAAAGACATTATCGACTTCGGTATGGGCAATCCTGACATGCCGACGCCGCAGCATATTGTCGATAAATTGATCGAAACGGTTAGTGATCCTAAAACTCACCGCTATTCAGCGTCGAAGGGGATTACTGGTCTGCGCAAAGCCCAAGCGGGTTATTATGAGCGCCGTTTTGGGGTGACATTGAACCCGGAGACCCAGATTGTTGCGACGCTGGGCTCTAAAGAGGGATTGGCTAACCTTGCTCAGGCGATTACGACGCCGGGTGATGTGATTTTGGTGCCAAACCCGACTTATCCAATTCATGCTTTTGGTTTCATCCTTTCGGGCGGTGTTGTGCGTCATCTTCCGGCTGTAAAACCAGGCGCTGAATATTTGGCTGGTTTGGAACGGGCATTGAAGCACTCGGTTCCGGCGCCCTCCGCGCTTGTTTTGAATTATCCAGCAAATCCAACAGCTTATGTGGCTGATTTGGACTTTTATACTGAAGTCGTGGCGATCGCCAAGAAGCACGACTTGATCCTTATTTCTGATCTTGCCTATGCCGAAATCTATTTTGACGAAGACAAGCCGACGCCTTCTTTGTTGCAGGTGCCGGGTGCTATGGATTTAGCTGTGGAGTTCACCTCCATGTCTAAAACCTACTCGATGCCGGGTTGGCGCGTGGGGTTTGCGGTTGGTAATGAGCGTTTGATCACCGCTTTAGCGCGCATCAAGTCTTATTTGGATTATGGTGCCTTTACGCCGATCCAAGTGGCGGCAACGGCTGCGCTGAATGGACCTGATGATTGCATCGAAGAAGCCCGTCAGCTTTATAAAAGCCGCCGGGATGTGCTGGTTGAAAGCATGGGGCAGGCTGGTTGGGAAATTCCTCCGCCAGCGGCCACAATGTTTGCGTGGGCGCCGATCCCTGAGCCCTTCAAAGAAGTGGGCTCGCTGGTCTTTTCCATGTTGTTGATGGAGCACGCTGATATGGCGGTCGCTCCGGGAATTGGGTTTGGCGAATATGGCGACGGTTTTGTGCGCATTGGTCTTGTTGAGAATGAACAACGGATCCGGCAAGCAGCACGGAATGTGAAGCGTTTTATGAGTAATGCAGTAGAAATTCTGGCTAAGTATCATGCAGAGCAGAATACGGTTGTACCGCTTTCTGATGCTGGCCAAGTGAGGCAAAAGTGACAACACCATTGAGAATTGGCCTAGCAGGCTTGGGTACTGTTGGTGCGGGCGTGGCAAAGATACTCGCTAATCAGGCTGATGTGATCGGCAAACGTGCCGGGCGGCCTGTTGTGGTGACGGCGGTTTGTGCGCGGTCCAAAAACAAAGACCGCGGCGTTGATTTGAGCGCTTTTGAGTGGTTCGATGATCCCGTAGCGCTTGCGACGTCGGACGCGATTGATGTGTTTGTGGAGCTTGTTGGCGGGTCGGAAGGCCCTGCGAATGATGCGGTT
Source organism: Rhodobiaceae bacterium (assembly GCA_002401305.2). GTDB lineage: Bacteria > Pseudomonadota > Alphaproteobacteria > Parvibaculales > Parvibaculaceae > NORP139. The sequence continues at coordinate 2,852 of NVSO02000053.1, forward strand.
ACGGCTGCCTTGAAAGCGGGCAAACACGTGGTTACGGCCAATAAGGCTTTGGTGGCGCTGCACGGGGCTAGATTAGCGCCTTTGGCCGAGGACGCAAAAGTAGCTTTGAATTATGAAGCAGCGGTTGCGGGCGGTATTCCGGTGATTAAGGCGATCCGTGAAGGTTTGGCGGGTAATGAAATTTCGCGTGTTTCGGGCATTTTAAACGGAACGTGCAACTACATTCTGACCGAAATGGAAGCGACTGGCCGGGCATTTGGTGATGTTTTGGCTGACGCGCAAAAGTTGGGTTATGCGGAAGCTGACCCGAGTTTTGATGTGGGGGGCATTGATGCGGCCCACAAATTGGCCATTTTGGCGTCTTTGGCGTTCGGCGTGACGTTGGACTTTGATGGTCTTTATGTCGAAGGC